>NZ_JBHYKM010000110.1:0-6226 GCF_042741435.1 Streptomyces sp. NPDC058955
ACATGGCACACCGCCCCCCGGGCCCGCCGCGGCCGCCCCCGCGGGCACGGCGCCCGCGGCGGCCGCGCTGCGCGCCTCCCGGGCGCCCCCGCGCCCCACCCGGCCCCCCCGGGGGGGCCGCTTCCCTAGTATTTCTCCTGGTGGCGCGGGGCGGGCCCAACTGCCCGGCGCCACGGGACACATGGTCCGCCGACAGGCCGTGAGCGAAAGGAACCCCCATGGGGAGCGCGCAGGAGAAGGACGAGTTGTACGCCCTCGACATCTCGGACGTCGAGTGGATCGGCGCCCCCGGGACGAGCCCGGACGAGGAGCGGGTCGAGATCGCCCATCTGCCGGGCGGAGCCGTCGCCATGCGCTCCTCGCTGGACCACGGCACGGTGCTGCGGTACACGGAGGCGGAGTGGACGGCCTTCGTGCTCGGCGCGCGGGACGGCGAGTTCGACCTGCGCTGAGGGGAGCGGCCCCCCGCCGTCCGCGGCGGGGGGCCGTGTCGGACCGGCGGTCGGGTGCCCCGAGCGGGTGCGCGGCCGCCGGTTCGTCGCTTCACCCGTTCGGGCCACCACCGGGACGGGTGGGGCGGAGGGGAACGGAAGGGGTACGGGAGGGGAACGCGCGAGATCGGGCCGGACGGAAGCGGGCAAGACCGTACGAATTCCCCCGCGTTGCTCCGTCTTGTACGGTTTCGCCCGGCCCGCTTCCTCACGCTCCGCCGCGCCGGCGTCACCCGGGCCCCGCTCCCGGCCGGAGGGAGGGCGTCCGGGAGAGGACGGGCCTGCCGCGGCGGCGTTGCGGACGTTTAGGGTGGGTGGGGGCGCGGCGGAGGATCCCTCGGAACGTTCGCCGGGTCCGAGGGGAGAGCCGGCCCGATCGGCAGTGAACGGTGGCCCCGACGCACGACGGCACAAGGGTGCTCGACCACACCAGGAGGCAAAGTGAACGGCGATCGCGACGACATCCGCGGGGGCTGGAACGTGCCCGCCGACGAGTCCGACGCGGATCCCGCCGAGATGACGGGTGAGTTCACCATCGACTACACCCCGCCGGCCTGGTACACGCAGAACGCGCCGGGCGGTCCGGGGGGCGCCGGTGTCACTCCCCCGCCGCCGACGGGTGCGCCGGTCCCGGTGCCCGGGGTGCCCCCGGCCGGCTTCCAGCAGGGCTGGACGCCCACCCCGCCGCCGCCCGGGCCCGGCCAGGTCCCCGGCCAGCAGCCTCCCGCGCCCGGCCCCTACGGGACGTACGGCCCCGAGGCCGGCGCCCCCGGCACGCCGCCCCCCGGCTACCCGGCGCCCGCGCCGGGCCAGACCCCCGGGGCGTACCCCGGGCAGGCCCCCGGCCCGATCCCGGGCCAGGTCCCCGGTCAGATCCCCGGTCAGCAGGCCGCCGCGCCCGGGCCGTACGGGGCGTACGGCCCCGAGGCCGGTGCGCCCGGTGCCCCCGGCACGCCCGTCGCGCCGCCGGCCTACCCGGCGCCCGCGGCCGCCCCCGTACCCGCTCCCGCTCCCGGCGCGCCCTTCGGCGGCGGGGAGGTGGAGAGCGGCGCCACCATGCGCTTCAACCCGGCCTCGCTGCGGCCGGACGCGGCCGCGCAGCCGGACGCCGCACCCGCCGCCGGCCCCCTGCCGGGCTCCCCCGAGGCCGCGGGCCTGGCCCGCGCCGACGTGCCCCCGGCCCCCGCCGCGGACGAGCCCGGCACCGACCCCGCCCCGGAGCCGGAGCACGTCGACCCGGCCGCCACGGAACCCCAGGCACAGGCCGAGGAGACGGAGTCGGACACCGACACGGCTCCCTCCGGGGAACCGGACGACGTCGAGGCCGAAGCCGGCACCGAGGACGAGGTCGAGGCGGAGGCCGACACCGACACCGAGACGGACGCGGACGACGAGAACGCGACCGAGAGCGAGGTCGAGGCCGAGGCCGAGGGCCAGGAGGACGAGGCCGACGCGTCCGCCGCCGAGACCGAATCCGCCGACGCCCCCTCCGACGCCGTCCCCGCCGCGCTGCCCCCCGCCGCCCCGCTGCCCGCCGAGGGCGCCCCGGGCGCCGTCCCCGGAGCGCCCGTCGCGGGCGGCGCGCTGCCGCCGCTGCCGCCCGAGTTCCCGCCGGCCTCCCCCGAGGCCCAGCAGCCCGCGCAGCAGCCGCAGGCCGCCCAGGCTCCGCAGCCCGCGCCGCAGTGGCCCGGGCAGCCGGCGGCCGGCGCCCCCGGAGCCGTACCGCCGCAGGGTGGCTACGGGTACCCCCAGGGCCCGGGCGCCCCCGGACTGCCCCCGCAGGCGCCCGCCGGGTACGGCTACCCGCCGCAGGCTCCGGCCGGTTACGGCTACCCGCACCCCGGTCAGCAGCCCCAGCCGCAGCCCCAGCCGTCGGCGCCCGGCCCGGAGCAGCCCCCCGCCGGGTACGGCCTCCCGCCGCAGGCGCAGGGCGGTTACGGCTACCCGCAGGGTCCGGGCGCGCCCGGTGAGCCGGCGCCGCAGGGCCCGGAGGGGTACGGCTACCCGCCGGGCGGCGTGGACCCGAGGACCGGGGCGGCCTGGCCGCAGCCGGTCACGCACGACCAGCGCGAGCGGTCCGTGCCGGGTGCCCCGCTGGGCTACACGGCGGCCGTGGAGCTCTCCTCCGACCGGCTGCTGCGCAACAACAAGCAGAAGGCGAAGTCGAGCCGGAACCCTGGCGCGGCCTCGCGGTTCAAGCTGGGCGGCAAGAAGGAGGAGCAGGAGCGGCAGCGGAAGCTGGACCTGATCCGCACGCCCGTCCTGTCCTGCTACCGGATCGCGGTCATCTCGCTGAAGGGCGGTGTCGGCAAGACCACGACGACGACCGCGCTCGGCGCGACCCTGGCCATCGAGCGGCAGGACAAGATCCTGGCGATCGACGCCAACCCGGACGCCGGCACGCTGGGCCGCCGGGTGCGGCGCGAGACCGGGGCGACCATCCGCGACCTGGTGCAGGCGATCCCGTACCTCAACTCGTACATGGACATCCGCCGGTTCACCTCGCAGGCGCCGTCCGGCCTGGAGATCATCGCCAACGACGTGGACCCGGCCGTCTCGACGACCTTCAACGACGAGGACTACCGGCGGGCGATCGACGTCCTCGGCAAGCAGTACCCGGTGATCCTCACCGACTCCGGCACGGGTCTGCTGTACAGCGCCATGCGCGGGGTGCTCGACCTGGCCGACCAGCTGATCATCATCTCGACGCCGTCCGTGGACGGCGCCTCCAGCGCCTCGACGACGCTGGACTGGCTGTCGGCGCACGGGTACGCGGATCTGGTGCAGCGCTCGATCACGGTCATCTCGGGGGTCCGCGAGACCGGCAAGATGATCAAGGTCGAGGACATCGTGCAGCACTTCCGCACCCGCTGCCGCGGTGTGATCGTGGTGCCCTTCGACGAGCACCTGGCGGCCGGCGCCGAGGTGGACCTCGACATGATGCGGCCGAAGACCCGGGAGGCGTACTTCGACCTCTCGGCGATGGTCGCCGAGGACTTCGCGCGGGCGCAGCAGGCGCAGGGGCTGTGGACCGGTGACGGCCAGGGCGGCCTGCCGCCGCACATGGCGCCGCCGATGCCGGGCCAGTACGCCCCCGGCCCGTACGGCCCCGGGCAGCCGGGTCAGCCCGGCCAGCCGGCGCCGGGGCAGCCCGGCCAGCCGGGTCAGCCCGCGCCGGGGCAGCCGTACGGCGCTCCGCCCGCGCCGGGCCAGCCGTACCCGGGGCAGCCGATGCCCGGCTCGTACGCCCCCGGTCAGCCCGCGCCCGGTCAGCCGTACCCGCCGCAGGGCCCGCCGCAGCCGTACCCCCAGCCGGGCCAGCCGATGCCCGGTCAGCCGATGCCGGGGCAGCCCGGTGAGCCGATGCCGGGTCAAGCCGGGTATCCCGGACAGCCGTACGGGCAGCAGCCGTATCCGCCGGCGGCGACTTCCGGCCAGCCGGGTCAGCCGGGGCAGCCCGCGCAGCCGTACGGGCAGCAGCCCGCGCCGGGCCAGCCGTTCGGTCAGCCGCTGCCTCCGCAGGCCCCGCCGCAGGCACCTCC
The DNA here is from genome assembly GCF_042741435.1 of Streptomyces sp. NPDC058955. Classification (NCBI taxonomy): domain Bacteria; kingdom Bacillati; phylum Actinomycetota; class Actinomycetes; order Kitasatosporales; family Streptomycetaceae; genus Streptomyces; species Streptomyces sp. NPDC058955. The sequence goes on from NZ_JBHYKM010000110.1 coordinate 4,034, forward strand.
GCAGGCGCCGCCAGCCCCTCAGCAGTAGGGCGTCACAGGAGTAGACCAATGAGGCTCCGTACCGGGTCACCGGTACGGAGCCTCCTTGCATTCCCGCAGCCCACACGGGGTTTGAGTCATCGTTGACGACGGCAGACCACCGCTGATACATCTTCGCTTCACTTGACGTCAGCCCAAGATCCACGACTCCACGACAGATCCCCCGACGCGAGGTCACGTCCCATGGTCATGGTCACGAAGGTTCCATCCCGTCCACTCCCCCGCCGGCCGCACCGGCCCCGCCGGGCCGCCCGTCTGCTGCTCGCCGCCGGCATCGCCACCGCCTCGCTCGCGGCCCTCCCCGCCACCGCGACCGCCACCCCGGCGGCCGCCGAGGACGAGAAGTCCGGCGGTACGACGCTCACGGTGGCCGTCTCGCAGAGCATCGACTCGCTGAGCCCGTTCCTCGCCCAGAAGCTCACCTCGACCAGCATCCACCGGCTGGCGTACGAGTACCTCACCAACTACGACCCGAAGGACGCCAGGACCGTCCCGGCCTTCGCCACCGAATGGTCCGCCTCGGCGGACAAGCTGACGTGGACGTACAAGATCCGCGAGGACTCGACCTGGTCCGACGGGAAGCCGGCCACCGCCGAGGACGCGGCCTGGACCTTCAACAAGATGATGACCGACCCGAACGCGGCCACCGCCAACGGCAGCTTCACGGCCAACTTCGCCGAGGTCACCGCCCCCGACCCGCGCACCCTCGTCATCCGGCTGAAGAAGCCGCAGGCGACGATGACCGCGCTCGACGTGCCGATCGTGCCCAAGCACGTGTGGGAGAAGGTCGGCGACTTCTCGAAGTTCAACAACGACCGGCAGTTCCCGATCGTCGGCAACGGCCCCTTCGTCATCACGGACTTCAAGGTCGACCAGTACATCAAGCTCAAGCCGAACAAGAAGTTCTGGCGGGGCGCCCCCAAGTTCGACGAGCTGGTCTTCAAGTACTACAAGGACGGGGACGCGGCCGTCGCCGCCCTCCAGAAGGGCGAGGTGTCCTTCGTCCCGAACCTGACGCCCGCCCAGGCGGCGGCGCTGAAGACGCAGAAGGACATCAAGGTCAACGACGCCCCCGGGCGGCGCTTCTACGCGCTCGCCACCAACCCCGGCGCCCGCGCCAAGGACGGCAGGACCTTCGGCAACGGCCACCCGGCCCTGCTCGACCCGGCCGTCCGCAAGGCGCTCTTCCTCTCCGTCGACCGCGCCACCCTCGTCGACAAGGTCTTCCAGGGCCACGCCGTCGAGGGCGAGGGCTACATCCCGCCCCGCTTCGGCTCGTACTTCTGGAAGCCCGAGGGCGCCCAGAAGCGCGGCTACGACCCGGCCGCCGCCGCGAAGGCCCTCGACGACGCCGGGTACAGGAAGAACGGCGACGGGAAGCGGCTGGGCAAGGACGGCAAGCCGCTGAACTTCCGGATCCTCTGTCACGCCACCGACCCCAACGACAAGGCGGTCGGCAAGTACCTCCAGGAGTGGTGGGGCGGGCTCGGCATCGGCCTGACCGTCGAGTGCCTGGACAGCGTCTCCGACCCCTGGGTCAAGGGCGACTACGACCTCGCCTTCGACGGCTGGTCGGTCAACCCCGACCCGGACTACGTCCTCTCCATCCACACCTGCGGCACCCTCCCGGCCACCCCGAAGGACACCGGCGCCACCGACAACTTCATCTGCGACAAGGAGTTCGACTCCCTCTACGCGCAGCAGGCGGTGGAGTACGACACCGCCAAGCGGGCGGACCTGGTCAAGCGGATGCAGTCCCGGCTGTACGACACGGGGTACATGAACGTCATGGCCTACCCCAACGCCCTGGAGGCGTACCGCACCGACCAGATCGCGTCGATCACCACCATGCCCGAGGCCGCCGGGAACCTGTGGGGGCAGGACGGCTACTGGAGCTGGTGGTCGGCCGTCCCCGCCGCCTCCACGTCCGGGTCGGAGGACGGCTCCGGCTCGTCCTCGACCGGGATCGTCATCGGGATCGGCGCGGCCGTGGTCGTCGTCGGCGGCGGACTCCTGCTCTTCCGGATGCGCCGGCGCGCCACCGCCGACGACCGCGAGTAGCGATGACGACGGCAAGCACCCCCGCCGGCGTGGCGGCACGGCGGCCTCGGCGACCGGGTGACCACCGGCATCGCGCTCACCCAGTGGTCGGGG
>NZ_JBHYKM010000110.1:6236-26336 GCF_042741435.1 Streptomyces sp. NPDC058955
GGCCGGTTCCGCGCTCGCCCGGACGGGGGGGGCGGCCGCGGCCCCCCCGCCGCCCCCCCGCGGCGGGCCCCCCCCCCCCCGGACGGCGCACCCCGCACCGGCGTCGCCTCCGGCTATCTCCGCCACGCGGCGGGGAAGCTGGGCGGCGCGCTCGTCTCCCTCTTCGCCGTGCTGGTCACCAGCTTCTTCCTGTTCCGGATCATCCCCGGCGACCCGGTGAAGGCGATGACCCACGGCATCCCCACCTCGGCCGAGCAACTGGCCACCCTGCGCCGCCAGTTCGGCCTCGACCTGCCGCTGTGGCAGCAGTTCGCCGACTACTGCGCCAAGGCGCTCGGCGGCGACCTCGGCACCTCCTTCCAGTTCCGCGCCCCGGTCGGCGAGCTGATCTGGGCGAAGCTGCCCGCGACCCTGCTGCTCACCGGCGTCGCCGTGGTCCTCTACTCGGCGCTCGGGCTGTGGCTCGGCACCCGCTCGGCGTGGCGGCACGGCGGCCTCGGCGACCGGGTGAACACCGGGATCGCGCTCACCCTGTGGTCGGTGCCGTCGTTCTGGCTCGGGCTGCTGCTCATCATCGTCTTCTCGGTGGGCATGGGGCCGATCCCCGGGCTCTTCCCGACCGGCGGCATGGAGTCCGGCACCGGCGAGACCGGCTTCGCGTACGTCCTCGACGTCGCCCACCACCTCGTGCTGCCCGTGGTGACGCTGGTCGCGGTCGGCTACGCGCAGACCCTGCTGGTGATGCGGTCCTCGCTCCTCGACGAGATGGGCGGCGACTATCTGACGACCGCCCGGGCCAAGGGGCTCAAGGACGACGAGGTGCGCCGCCGGCACGCGGTGCCCAACGCGCTGCTGCCGACCGTCACCATGGTCTTCATCAACCTGGGCCATGTGGCCGCCGGTTCGATCCTGGTGGAGACCGTCTTCTCCTGGCCGGGGCTCGGCGGCCTCTTCTACCAGGCGCTCAGCGTGCCCGATCTCCCGCTCGTCCAGGGTCTGTTCGTCGTCTTCGCCGGAGCGATGATCCTGATGAACCTGATCGCCGACCTGCTCTATCCGCTGCTCGACCCCCGGGTGGGCCGATGACCTCTCTCGCATGGGAGCGCCGCAAGGGCTCCGCGGCGCGCTTCTGGACGTCGTACCGGACCCACCGGGCCGGCCTGTACGGGCTCGCCGGCCTCGCCCTGATCGCGCTGCTCGCGCTCACCGCCCCGTGGACCGTCGGCGCCGACGTCCAGTCGGTGACGAACGCGCCGGGCACGGCGCTGGAGCCGCCGAGCGCGGAATTCCCGCTCGGCACCGACCAGTTCGGGCGCTCGCTGCTCGGCCTGCTGATCTGGGGCGCCCGGATCTCGCTGCTCGTCGGGCTGCTCGCGGCCACCCTGTCGGTCGCCATCGGCACCCTCGTCGGGGTCCTCGCGGGCCACTACGGCGGCTGGCTCTCCACGGTCGTCATGCGGATCACCGACTGGTTCCTGGTGATGCCGACGCTGGTCCTGGCGATCGTGCTCGCCACCGTGATGTCCCGGTCGATGTGGACGGTGGTGCTCGCCATCGGCGTCACCTCCTGGCCGACCACCGCCCGGCTCGTCCGGGCGCAGACGATCGCCGTCGAGTCCCGCCCGTACATCGAGCGGGCCACCGCGCTCGGCGGCGGCCACCGGCACGTCATGGCCCGGCACGTGCTGCCGAACGTGATGCCGCTGGTGCTCGCCCAGACCACGCTCGGCATCTCGACCGCGATCCTCACCGAGGCCACCCTCGCCTTCCTCGGCCTCGGCGACCCGACCGTGGTGTCGTGGGGCGGCATGCTCCAGGACGCCCGTGAGGCCGGCGCGGTCTCCTCCGGGCACTGGTGGTACCTGGCCCCGCCCGGGATCGCGATCGCGCTGGTCGCGCTCGCCTTCACGCTCTGCGGCCGGGCCGTCGAGTCCGTGCTCAACCCGAGGCTGGGGGTGGGGCGTTGAGCCTCCTGGAGATCAGGGACCTGCGGGTCACGTACGGTTCCGGGGCCGCGGCCGTACCCGCCGTGCGCGGGGTCGACCTCACCCTGGAGGCCGGGTCGAAGCTGGGGGTGGCCGGCGAGTCCGGCTGCGGGAAGTCGACGCTGGCGCTCGCCCTGCTGCGGCTGCTGCCCGCGACGGCCCGGCTCGACGGGGAGATCCTCCTCGACGGGGAGGACGTCCTCACCATGAAGTGGGGGCGGCTGCGGGCGGTCCGCTGGGCGGGCGCCTCGATCGTCTTCCAGGGCGCCATGCACTCGCTGAACGCGGTGCGCCGGATCGGCGACCAGATCGCGGAGCCGCTGCTCGTGCACCGGCGGGCCACCCCCGCCGAGGCCCGGAAGCGGGTCGCCGCCCTGCTCGAACAGGTCGGCCTGCCCGCCTCCCGGGCCGCCGGCTACCCGCACGAACTGTCCGGCGGACAGCGCCAGCGCGTGATGATCGCGATGGCGCTGGCCTGCGAACCCCGGCTGATCGTCGCCGACGAGCCGACCACCGCCCTCGACGTGATGATCCAGGCGCAGATCCTGCGGCTGATCGAGCGGCTGGTCGCCGAGGAGTCCATCGGACTGATGATGATCAGCCACGACCTGGCGGTGCTCGCCGACACCTGCGACCGGCTCGCCGTCATGTACGCCGGCCGGATCGTCGAGGAGGGACCGGCCGCCGAGGTGTACAAGTGCGCCGCTCACCCCTACGGGCGGGCGCTGTCCTCGGCGTTCCCCCGGATCGGCGACCCGGCCTCGCGGCGGGCGCCGCGCGGCCTCCCGGGCGACCCGCCGGACCCGGCGGCGCTGCCCGCCGGCTGCGCCTTCCACCCCCGCTGCCCGGTGGCGGTGGCGGAGTGCGCCGAGGACGACCAGGAACTGCGGGCGGCGGGCGACGGGCGGCGGGCCGCCTGCGTCCACGTGGGAAGGGACAGCGGATGACCTTGCTCACTGCCAGCGGGGTGCACGTCACCTTCCCGGGGCGGCGGGGCGCGCCGCCCGCCCGGGCCGTCGACGGGGTGGACCTGGAGATCGGCGCGGGCGAGATCGTGGCCCTGGTCGGCGAGTCCGGCTGCGGCAAGACGACCCTGGCCCGGACGCTCCTCGGCCTGGTGAGGCCGCGGGCCGGCACGGTCTCCTTCGCCGGGGAGCCCCTCGCGTACACCTCCCGGGCGCTCAAGGCGTACCGGCGGCGCGCCCAGCTCGTCCTCCAGGACCCGAGCGGCTCCCTCAACCCCCGGCACACCGTGTACGAGGCGGTCGCCGAGGGGCTGCGGATCCACGGCATCCACCGCAGCGGGGCGGACGAGCGCGCGGCGGTCGCGGAGGCCCTCGCCCGGGCCGGGCTGCGGCCGCCCGAGCGGTTCTTCCTGCGCTACCCGCACGAGCTGTCCGGCGGGCAGCGGCAGCGGGTGGTGATCGCCGGGGCGCTGGTCCTGGAGCCCGAACTCATCGTCGCGGACGAGCCGGTGGCCTCCCTGGACGCGTCGGTACGCGGCGAGATCCTGGCGCTGCTGCTCCGGCTGCGCGACGAACTCGGGCTCTCCGCCCTGGTGGTGACGCACGACCTGGGCCTCGCCTGGAACATCGCGGACCGGGTGGCGGTCATGTACCTGGGCCGGGTGGTGGAGACGGGGCCGGTCGAGTCGGTCCTGACGGCGCCCCGGCACCCGTACACCCAGGCCCTGCTGTCGGTGCTCCCCGAGTCGGAGGCGGCGCCGGTGGTGCTGAGCGGGGAGCCGCCGGACCCGGCCCGGATCCCCGGCGGCTGCCGCTTCCACGCCCGCTGCCACGTCCTGGCCTCGGGCACGGCGGCCCCGGTCGCCGACCGCTGCCGGACGGAGTCCCTGCCGGTGCTCCGCGCGGGCGGCGGGGAGCGGGGGGTGGCCTGCCACTGGGCGGCGGCCCGCGAGGACGGCTGCCGCCGGACCGCCCGGCGACCCTGGGGGGCGGCGGGTCGCCGGGCGGTGGTGCGGGGGGGGTCCCGTGGGACCCGTGGATCAGCGGGCCGGCCCGGCTCCCGCCGGGGCCGCGGGCTGGGCGCCCGACGGGGCCTGCGGCTTGGCGCCCACCGGCGCCGCGGGCTTGGCGCCCGAAGGGGCCTGCGGCTTCGCCGCGGACGGTGCGGCCTTCGGCAGCACCTCGCAGGCGGCGATCGAGGTCCGGGTCGAGACCGACTTCACCGTGCAGGTGTCCTTGCCGACGCCCGCGTCGACCATGCCCCAGTGCGGGCCGACCGTGAGGATCGCGCCGGCGGGGCCGCTGATCGTGTCGTCGCCGGGGCCCGCCTGGATGAGGCCGCCGGACTCGGGGCCGAGGCCGGCGGCCTCGATGGTGTCGGCCTCGCTGCCGCCGAGCACCCGGCCGGAGAAGTCGATGACCCCGACCTTGATGGTGTCGGCGCCGTCGTTGCCGGTGACGATGCCGCCGCCCCGGTTGAACTTGCCGGGCGCGCCGCTCACCGAACCGGTGGTGATCTTGTCGTCGCCGTCGTCGCCGTGCACGACGGCCCCGTGCTCGGCGCCCTCGCCGACGACCGTGGCCACCTTGATGACGTCGTTGCCGCGGTTGCCGCGGACCATGCTGGAGGCGTTCTGCGGCACCAGGTGCTTGGCCCGGATGACGTCGTCGCCGTCACCGCCCATCACGGCCGAGTCGATGACCAGCCCGCGCACCTCGATCATGTCGTTGCCGCCGCCGCCCCAGACGGTGACGTTCTCCAGGTCGCTGTCGCAGAAGATGTTGTCGTCGCCGGAGGAGCCGCTGACCATGTCGCCCGGCGGGGCGGCGACCCCGTTGACCCAGCACTGGTGCATCGGCACCCGGGCCGCGCCGGGGGCCGCGGCCTGGGCGGGCGCCCCGGCGAGCGAGGCGGCGGCCGCTCCGGCGAGCAGCGCGGCGAGCGCGACGGGGCCGCGCGGCCGGCGACGGGAGGGCGGTGTGGGGGACATACGACTCTCCTTGGCGGGTGTGTGCGTTGCGGGGTGGTGACCCGCCCGGGTCGGACCGGGCGGGGCTGGACGGTGGCGGCGGGGCGGTCAGGCCCTGCTGCGGGCGTGCTGGAAGCGCGGCGAGTAGCCGACGATCCGGCGGGCGCCGAGCTGCGGTTCGGCGGGGCGGGGGGAGGTGGTCCAGCGGCCCAGGCACATCTCGGCGGTGATGCCGGGGCCGAAGCCGGCGAGGATGCCGCGCGCGCCCTCCGGCTGGCCGCCCTCGTCGAAGAGCCGCCGGACCGCGTCGAGGACGACGGCGCTGGCGATGTTGCCGTACTCCGTGAGCGTCGCCCGGCTGAACCGGAAGGCGTCCGGCGGCACTTCGAGGAAGAGGCTGAGGTCGTCGAGGATCCGCGGCCCGCCCGCGTGGATGATGTAGAAGTCGAGGTTCCCGGCGTCCCAGCCGTGCGCTCCGGCGATCTCGCGGAGCGCGGGGGCGAGCGGCTCCATCGTCGTGGGGACCCGCTTGTCGAGCAGGAAGTGGAAGCCGGTCTCGCGGACGCTGTAGGCGATCCAGTCCTCGGTGTCGGGCACCAGGTGGGAGTTGTTGCGCTCCAGGACGATGCCGGTGCCGCCCCGGCCGCGGACCACGGCGGCGGCGACGGCGTCGCCGAAGAGGCCGTTGGAGAGCAGCGAGCCGACGCCGAGGTCGGTGGGCTGGTAGCAGAGCGAGCAGAACTCGCAGGCCACGATGAGGACGTTGGCGTCCGGGTAGGCGGTGCAGAAGTCGTGCGCCCGGTTGATCGCCGCCCCGCCGGCGGCGCAGCCGAGCTGGGCGATGGGCACCTGCCGGGTGTGGCTGGGGAAACCCATGGTGTTGATCATCCAGGCGGTGAGCGAGGGCATCATGAAGCCCGTGCACGACACGTAGACGATCATGTCGATGTCGGCCGGGCGCAGCCCCGCGTGGCCCAGCGCCTCCTCGACGACGGCGGGCACCCGAGCCTTCGCCTCCGCTTCGTACAGCTCGTTGCGTTCCTGGAAGCCGGGGTGGGCCAGGGTCTTCTCGATGGGTTGCACGATGTGCCGCTTGGCGACGCCGGTGTTGCCGATCAGCCGCAGCGCCAGGGGGAGTTGGGGGTGGTCGGCGTGGCGCGCACGGGCGAGGTCGAGCGTCTCCTCCATCGTGATCACGTGCTCCGGCACGGCCACGGCGGGTTTGCACAAGGTCACCACGGCAGTCGCTCCTTCTTCTCGATCGGCGAACTGCGGCCCACACTCACCCGCTGATCGCGAGCCCGCAACCGCGGGCGTGCCCGGATCGTCACGGTGGGTGAGTACGGGTGTCGGCCGTCCGAGGGGCTGTACGGCCTTCGGCGTGTCGCGTCCGCCCGCCGCCGGGAAGAGCCTCCGCATGACCTCCGAACCGCTGACGTCCGGTCCGCCGGCGTCCGGATCCCCGGCCTCCGGTCACCCGGCGCCCGGATCCGCCCCCACCGGCTGCCCGGCCGCCACCCGTCCGGCCCGCACCTGGTCCGTCGACGACCTGCCCGCGCTCGACTTCGACCCGCTCCTGTCCGAGCTGCTCGCGAAGGAGCCGGTCTCCCGGATCCGGCTGCCGTTCGCCGCCGAGAACGAGGCGTGGCTGGTCACCCGCTACGCCGACGTCCGGGCGGTCACCTCGGATCCGCGGTTCAGCCGGACGGCCCTGCTGGACCGGCAGGTGACGAAGATGACCGGCCACATGGTGGCTTCGAAGGCGGCGCTGAACTATGCCGATCCGCCGTACCACACCCAGCTCCGCAAGGCGGTGACCAGGACCTTCACCGGCCGGGGCGCCCAGCGGCTGCGGCCGCTCGCCCAGGCGGCCTGCGACCGGCTCCTCGACGCCATGGAGGAGGCGGGCCGGCCCGCCGACCTGATGCGGCACCTGCACGGGCCGCTGCCGATGGCGGTGGTCTGCGATCTGCTCGGCATCCCCGAGGAGGACCGGGCCGAGCTGGCGTCCTGGCCGGACCTGATCCTCTCCTCGGGCCCCGGCCCGGAGGGCAGCCGCGCCGCCAAGGCGCAGATCCACGGCTACATCACCCGGCTGCTCGAACAGCGCCGGGCCGAGCCGCGGGAGGACCTGGCCGGGGAGCTGGCCGAGTCCCTGGCGGAGGGCCGGATCAGCGCGGACGAGGCGGTCTCGCTGGCCATGGCGATCCTGATCAGCGGCGCCCACGCGGTCCGCAACAACAGCGCCAACATGGTGTACGTGCTGCTCACCCGCCCGGACCTGGCGGCCCGGCTGCGCGCGGAGCCGGAGCTGCTGCCGCAGGCGGTGGACGAGCTGCTGCGGTGGATCCCGCACCGCAACGGCGTCGGGCTCCCCCGGATCGCGACGGAGGACGTCGAGATCGGCGGGGTCGTGATCCGGGCGGGCGAGGCGGTGTACGCCTCCTACCTGGCGGCCAACCGGGACCCGGAGGTCTTCGCCGACCCCGATGTCCTCGACTTCGACCGCACCGGCATCGGACACGTCTCCTTCGGCCACGGGCCGCACCACTGCATGGGCGCGATGCTGACCCGGATGGAGTCCGAGGTGATGCTCTCGACGCTGCTGGCCCGCTATCCGGAGCTGCGGCTCGCGGGCCGGCCCGAGGACGTGCCCTTCCAGTCCCAGGGCCTGATCCGCGGCCCCCGGGAGCTGTACGTCACCTGGTGACGGGCCCGGGAGGGGTCACTCCCCCGCGGCGTCGTACTCGGCCGTCAGCGCCCGGCTCTTGTCGACGTCGGCGGCCATGGCCACCAGCAGGTCGTCGAGGGTGTCGAACTTCAGCATGCCGCGCACGTAGGCGAGGAAGTCGACGGTGACGTGGAGGCCGTACAGGTCGAGGCCCTCGCGGTCGATCGCGTACGCCTCCACCGTCCGCTCGGTGCCGTCGAACTGCGGGTTGGTGCCGACGGAGATCGCCGCCGGCATCCGCTCGCCGTTCGCCGTCAGCCAGCCGGCGTAGACGCCGTCGGCGGGGATCGCGGTGTGCGGCAGGGTCTCCACGTTGGCCGTGGGGAAGCCCAGCTCGCGGCCGCGCTGCGCGCCGCGCACGACGATGCCCTCGACCCGGTGCGGCCGGCCGAGGATCTCGGCGGCGCCGGTCATGTCGCCCTCGGCGACCAGCCGGCGGGTCAGGGTGGAGGAGAAGGGCTGCCCGCCGCCGGCGGTCCCGCTGACGTACAGGTCGATCACCTCGACCTCGTAGTCGTAGGTGGCGCCCAGCTCGGTGAGGAAGTCCACGTTGCCCGCGGCCCGGTGGCCGAAGCGGAAGTTCGGGCCCTCGATGACGGCCCGGGCGTGCAGCTTGTCGACGAGCACCTTGACGATGAAGTCGGCCGGCGACAGCTGCGAGAACTCGGCGGTGAACGGCAGCACCAGGACCGCGTCCACGCCCAGGGCGGCCATCAGCTCGGCGCGCCGGTGGTGCGGGGCGAGCAGCGGCGGGTGGCTGCCGGGGCGCACCACCTCGGAGGGGTGCGGGTCGAAGGTCACCACGACGGCGGGGACGCCCAGCTCGCGGGCGCGCTCGACGGCCCGCCCGATGATCAGCTGGTGTCCGCGGTGCACACCGTCGTAGGAGCCGATGGTGACGACGCTGCGCCCCCAGTCCTGGGGGATGTCCTCCAAGCCACGCCAGCGCTGCACTGTGACCGCTCCTCGTCCGCCTGTTCGCCCTGTGCGCCCATTACGCAGGTCTAAGACTGCCATGCCCGGGGCCGTCGGTTCGCATCGGCATGGACACTGCCGGGTGCGCGGGGCGCGGGCACGGTCTCCGCGAGCAGGGCGGCGAAGGCCGGGTGGTCGGCGGCGAGGGCGGTGAGCAGCCGGTCGCGGTGGGCGGCGCCGCCCGGGTCGCGGGCGTAGAGGGCGGCGGTACGGGTCAGCAGGGCGTGGCTGCGGGGGCGCGGGCGGCGGGCGGCGCCCTCGGCGGCGGCGGTCAGCAGGGCGTCCGGCACGGTCCGTTCGCCCGGCTCGGCGGCGTAGGTCTCGTGGTCGAGGAGGACGTCGAGGAGTTCGGCGCGCAGATGGCGGGAGGCGCCGGTGCCGGGGGCGGCGAGGACGGGGGCGAGGGCGCGCCGGACGGCGGCGGGCCGGCCGTGGATCAGGCCGACGACCAGCGGGAAGAGCACGGCCCGCGCGGTCGGCCCCTCCTCGAACCGCAGGTCGACGTAGCCGGCGGCGTGGACGGCGCCCTCGGGGTGCCGGGTGACGTAGGCGCGGACGAGGAGGGCGATCCGGCGGGTGAGGGCGGGCGTGTCGACGGCGGCGAGCGCCCGGAGGACGGCGCCGGGGTCGCGGTCCTCGTCCAGCCGGTCGCGGAGGGCGTCGAGGACCGGCCCGGGATGGTCGGGCAGCGCCGCGACGAGCGCGTCGGCCGGCACCCGGGGGTCGGCGACGGCGCGGGCCAGGTAGAGGCCCCGGGTGTGCCGGTCGCGGACGAGGATGCCGAGGGCGGCGGCGTGCAGCGGCCGGTCGCCGGGGCGGGCGAGCAGCGCGCCGGCCGCGTACCGCAGCAGCTCGCGGTCCTGGCCGTGCGGGCCGCGGGTGGCCAGCAGGCTGCCGTACGCGGCGGCGGCGAGCCGCCGCTCCGGGCGCAGGTCGTCGTGGGCCCAGCGGTCCACGGCCCGGCAGAGCGCGGACGGCTCGTCGTCGACGAGCGCGCCGAGCAGTCCCTCGGCGAGCGGGTGGGCGGTGCCGGCCAGCGCCTCGCACAGGTCGTCGGCGGCGGGCCCCCGGTGGGTGTGGAGCAGTTCCTGGGCGGTGGTGGCGACGGTGGCGTACGGCCGCGAGGGCAGCGCCCGTCCGTCGGTGAACCAGCGGCAGAGCAGCGGCTGGATCTCCCGGGGCCGGGCGGCGAGCAGCTCCTCGACGGCGGTGAGGAAGGGCGCGGGGCCGGGGGGCGGCGGGTCGGCGGTGACGAGGCGGCGCAGCAGGTCGAGGCGCTCGTCCTCGCCGACGGCGACCGCCCGCCACCAGTCGGCCCCGAAGGCGTCGAAGGCGTCCGCGCGGGCGGCGCCCTCCCCCGTCCGGTCGGCGAGCCGGCGCAGCACGGGAAGGTAGGGGCGCGGGTCGCCGACCCCGGCGAGGGTGCGGGCGAGCAGGGCGCTCCCCCACCAGACGGCGTCCTCGGGGGTGTCCGGGCCGGCGTCGGCCAGGAAGTCGACGAGGCCGGTCAGCCGGGGTGCCAGGGCGGCGGGCCCGCCCTGCTGGTGGGCGAGCAGCAGCGCGTGGACGACCGTGCCGATCCGGTGCCGGGGCACGGAGAGCCGCGCGGCGCCCGGCTCCGTCCCGGCGCTCCCGCCGGGGTCCGCCGCTGTGTCGCGCCGCCGGCGCCCCCGGGCCCGGCCGGGGTCCGGCGCGGCGGCGGCCGGGGCCGGGGCGTGCGGTTCCGGCCGGTCGGGTCCGTCGGGGTGGGCGTGGACGAGGGTGTCGAGGGCCGTGTCGAGGTCGAGGTGGGCGGCCTGGAGCCAGTCGGCGACCTCCTCGTGGGCGAAGCGGTAGCCGGCGCCTGCCGGGGCGAGCAGGCCCTCGGTGAGGACGGCGGAGGCCCAGCCGTCGCGCCACGGGAAGAGCTCCTCGAAGGAGGCCCGGTCGAGGAGGCCGTGGCCGGGGCCGAGGCAGCGCCGGGCGGCCTCGTGGACCTGGCCGGTGACCCGGGCGGCGAGCCGGCGGACGGCGGGGCCGCCCGGCAGCGGACGGGCTCCGGCGGCGATCCGGACCGCGATCCGCAGGCACATCAGGTCCAGGTGGGCGGTGAAGATCTCGGTCCTGCCGGGCCGGCCGGGCACGTCGCCGGGGAGCGCGGCCCGCACCTCGGCGAGCAGCCGCAGGGCGAGCGGGTGCCGGGCGTCGGCCGGGTCGAGGTCGTCGTCCCCGAGCCCGTACCCCTGGCGTACGGCCCTGGCCTCGGCGTCGGTGAGGTCGCCGAGCGGCAGCACGGCGGGGGCGGCGCTCCAGTGGGCGGCGGCCCGTTCGGCGTACTCGGGGCGGCAGGCGAGGACGAGGCGGGTGCCGTGGGCGCGCAGCCAGCGCTCGGTGGCCCCGGTCCAGTCGGCGAGCCGGTGGCCGAGGAGCGGGGGCATCTCCTCGGGGGCGTCGAGGACGACGAGGAGCGGCCGCCCGGCCGCCCGGGCGAGTCCGGCGGCCCGCTCGGGGGTGACGGGGTCGCCGGCGGTCCCGGAGGCGGCGGCGATCCGGGCGGCCCGGTGCAGCAGCCGCCCGACGGCGTCGGCGACCGAGCCGTCCGTCTCCAGCAGGTCGGCGCCCCGCAGCCGTACGGTCGGCGCGGACGCGCCGCGGGCCGCCCGCTCCTCGCAGAGGGCGCCGAGCAGGGTCGTCCGCCCGCTCCCGGGCTCGCCGACGACGGCGAGCACCGGGACGGCGGCGTCCCCGTCGGCCGGGCCGGGGTCCGGTGCGGCGAAGCGGGTCAGGGTGCCGAGGGCCGCCGGGCGGGCGACCGGGGCGGGCCAGGGGGACGGTTCGCGGGGCGGGAGGGCGGTGGGGGTGGTGAGTTCGAGGACGGCGGCGAGGTTGAGGTCGGGGCCGTAGGCGGGGACGGTGGCCGCGTTCCGGCGCAGGAGGTCGCCCAGGGGGCCGTCGGGGCGGAGCGGGACGGCGTGTCCGGCGGCGCGCGGGTCGCCCTGGAGCGCGGTGCCGACGACGCCGAGGACGGTGCCGGTGGCGCTGTCGAGGACGGGTCCGCCGGCGGCCGGACCGCCGAGCCGGAGGGCCTCGGCGCCCTCGGTGCCGATGGCGAGTTCGAGGGCGTCGGCGAGGACGTGGAAGCGGTCGGTGGCGGTGTACGTGACGGCGGCGGGGCCGAGGACGCGGGCCTCGCGCCAGCCGTGCGCGGCGATCCGGACGTAGGTGCCGGGTTCGACGGCCGCGCGTCCGGCGAGCGGCAGCGGGCGCACGCCCAGGCCCTCGGTGCGGATCAGGGCGAGCCCTTGTTCGGGGAGGGCGGTGACGGCGTCGGCCTCGGCGAGCCAGGTCCGCTCGCCGGGCGCGTGCAGCACGACGCGGGTGAGCCCGTCGACGGCCTCGTGGCTGGTGACGAGGGTGCCCTCGTGGTCGGCGAGGAATCCGGTGCCGCGCGGCCGGCCCGCCAGATCGCAGATGCGCACCAGCCCCACCGGCTCCGCCAGGTCCCCGCGTCCCATGGTGTGGAGGGTAGGTCGGGGCGCTCCCCCGCCCGGCGCGGATCGGCGAACGCGCCCCCTCGTACGCCCCGGGTTCACTCCGAGCGCTTCCCCGATGGGGTGAAGAAACGCGGAAGGGCGGGCGCGCCGCGCGCACCCGCCCCTCGCATGAGGACTCAGCCGAAGACGGCCAGGCTCTTCGCCTTGCCCCGCTGGTCCTCGACCAGCGCGAGCAGCTTCCCGTCCGGCCCGAAGACCGCGACCGGACCCGCCGGGTACTCGGGCATCTCCAGCCGCACCCCGTTGAGCAGCAGCCGGGCTCGCTTCTCGTCGACGTCCCAGCGCGGGAACGCCGCCTCGGCGGCCTCGGCGACCGGCATCACGGTCAGCTCCTCCTGGAGCTGGTCCAGGGTGCGGGCGCTGTCCAGCTTGTACGGGCCCACCCGGGTGCGCCGCAGCGCGGTGAGGTGCCCGCCGACGCCGAGCCCGGCGCCGAGGTCCCGGGCCAGCGCCCGGATGTAGGTGCCGGAGGAGCAGACCACCGAGACGACCAGGTCGACGACGGGCGTGCCGTCCTCGGCGGTCTCCTCGCGCACGTCGTACACCCGGAAGGAGGAGACGGTGACCGGCCGGGCCGGGATCTCGAACTCCTCGCCGCCGCGCACGCGCGCGTAGGACCGCTTGCCGTCGATCTTGATCGCGGAGACCTTCGACGGGACCTGCATGATGGCGCCGGTCAGCTCCGCGACCCCCGCGTCGATCTGCTCGCGGGTGACCTTCGACGCGTCGACCGACGCCGTGATCTCGCCCTCGGCGTCGTCGGTGATCGTGGTCTGGCCCAGGCGGATGGTGCCCAGGTACTCCTTCTCGGTCAGCGCGAGGTGACCGAGGAGCTTGGTGGCCCGCTCCACGCCGAGGACGAGGACGCCCGTGGCCATGGGGTCGAGCGTGCCGGCGTGGCCGACGCGGCGGGTCTTCGCGATCCCGCGCATCTTGGCCACGACGTCGTGCGAGGTGAAGCCCGACGGCTTGTCCACGATGACAAGTCCCTCGGGCGTCGGGGTTGCGTTGCTCATTCGGCGGCTTCGTCCTCGCCCGGCTTCTTGTAGGGGTCGGCGTCGCCCGCGAAGGTGGCGCCCGAGGACGCCTCCCGCACCTGGGCGTCGGAGGCGCGCGCCTTGTCGAGGAGGTCCTCGATGGTCCGCGCGTTCTCCGGGAGGGCGTCGGCCACGAAGGCCAGGGTCGGGGTGAACTTGGTCCCCGCCGCCTTGCCCACGGCCGAGCGGAGGATGCCCTTGGCGCTCTCCAGGCCGGCCGCGGCGCTCGCCCGGTCCTCGTCGTCGCCGTAGACCGTGTAGAAGACCGTGGCCTCCCGCAGGTCACCGGTGACGCGGGTGTCCGTGATGGTCACGTGCGTACCCAGGCGCGGGTCCTTGATGCCGCGCTGCAGCTTCTCGGCGACCACCTCCCGGATGAGGTCCGCCAGCTTCTTCGCCCGCGCGTTGTCGGCCACTGGTCCGTCTCCTTCTTTGCCTTGCTCATTCAGTCTTCATCAGTGTGGAGCCTCCGGCGCACCGAGAGCAGCTCCACCTCCGGCCGCGCGGCGACCAGCCGCTCGCAGCGGTCGAGGACGCCGTTCAGGTGCCCCAGGTCCCCCGACACCATGGCGACGCCGATCTCGGCCCGCCGGTGGAGGTTCTGGCCGCTCACCTCCGCCACGCTCACCGAGAACTTCCGTTGGAGCTCGGCGACGATCGGCTTCACGAGGGAGCGTTTCTCCTTGAGCGAATGGACGTCGCCGAGGAGCAGGTCGAAGGACAGAGTCCCCACATACATGTGTGTCCGGATGTCCCGCCGGTTCGGGGTCAGTGGCCCCGCCCACCGCTGGACGGGAACACCGAAACCGTACACGGAACGGCCGGGGCCGATCGACGGAATAACCTCCGCCGACCGGCCCCGGCACTTCACCGCGTGTTACGCGCGCGGCTTCTCGCGCATCTCGTACGTCGCGATGACGTCGTCGATCTTGATGTCGTTGAAGTTTCCGAGGTTGATACCACCCTCGAAGCCCTCGCGGATCTCGGTGACGTCGTCCTTGAAGCGGCGCAGACCCTCGATGTTGAGGTTCTCGGCGATGACCTTGCCGTCGCGGATGAGGCGCGCCTTGGTGTTGCGCTTGACCTCGCCGGAGCGGATGAGGACACCGGCGATGTTGCCGAGCTTGGAGGAGCGGAAGACCTCGCGGATCTCCGCGGTGCCGAGCTCGACCTCCTCGTACTCCGGCTTGAGCAGACCCTTGAGGGCCGCCTCGATCTCCTCGATCGCCTGGTAGATGACCGAGTAGTACCGGACGTCCACGCCCTCGCGCTCGGCCATCTGCTGCGCACGCCCGGCGGCGCGCACGTTGAAGCCGATCACGATGGCGTCGGAGCCCATCGCCAGGTCGATGTCCGACTCGGTGACGGCACCCACGCCGCGGTGCAGGACGCGGATGTCGACCTCCTCGCCGACGTCCAGCTGGAGCAGGGAGGACTCCAGGGCCTCGACGGAACCAGACGCGTCACCCTTGATGATCAGGTTCAGCTGCTGGATCTCGCCGGCCTTGAGCACCTTGTCCAGGTCCTCGAGGGAGACACGGCGGACGCGCTTGGCGAAGGCCGCGTTCCGCTCGCGGGCGGCACGCTTCTCGGCGATCTGGCGGGCGGTGCGGTCCTCGTCGACGACGAGGAAGTTGTCACCGGCACCCGGGACGTTGGTGAGACCCAGGACGAGGACGGGGGTCGACGGGGTCGCCTCCTCCACGTTGTTGCCCTTGTCGTCGAGCATGGCCCGGACGCGGCCGTACGCGTCGCCGGCGACGATCGTGTCGCCGATGCGCAGCGTTCCGCGCTGGACCAGGACCGTCGAGACGGCGCCGCGACCGCGGTCGAGGTGCGACTCGATGGCGATGCCCTGCGCGTCCTGGTCCGGGTTGGCCCGAAGGTCGAGCGAGGCGTCGGCCGTGAGGATGACGGCCTCCAGCAGGGAGTCGATGTGCAGACCCTGCTTGGCGGAGATGTCGACGAACATGGTGTCGCCGCCGTACTCCTCGGCCACCAGACCGAACTCGGTCAGCTGACCGCGGACCTTGACCGGGTCCGCGCCCTCGACGTCGATCTTGTTGACCGCGACGACGATCGGGACGCCGGCGGCCTTGGCGTGGTTGAGCGCCTCGATCGTCTGCGGCATGACGCCGTCGTTGGCCGCGACCACGAGGATCGCGATGTCGGTCGACTTCGCACCACGGGCACGCATGGCGGTGAACGCCTCGTGACCCGGGGTGTCGATGAAGGTGATGCGACGCTCTTCGTCGTTGACCTGGGTCGAGACCTGGTAGGCACCGATGTGCTGGGTGATGCCACCGGCCTCGCCCGCGACCACGTTGGTCTTGCGGATCGCGTCGAGGAGTCGGGTCTTGCCGTGGTCGACGTGACCCATGACGGTCACGACCGGCGGACGGGAGACCAGGGCCTCTTCGCCGCCCTCGTCCTCGCCGAACTCGATGTCGAAGGACTCGAGCAGCTCGCGGTCCTCCTCCTCCGGGCTGACGACCTGGACGACGTAGTTCATCTCCTCGGCCAGCATGACCAGCGTGTCGTCGGAGACGGACTGCGTGGCCGTGACCATCTCGCCGAGGTTCATCATGACCGCGACGAGCGACGCCGGGTTGGCGCCGATCTTCTCCGCGAAGTCGGTGAGGGACGCACCGCGCGACAGGCGAATGGTCTCGCCGTTGCCGCGAGGCAGCATCACGCCGCCCACGGACGGGGCCTGCATGGCCTCGTACTCCTGGCGCCTCTGCCGCTTCGACTTGCGACCGCGACGCGCGGGACCGCCGGGACGACCGAAGGCGCCCTGCGTGCCACCACGGCCACCCGGGCCGCCGGGACGGCCGCCGAAGCCGCCGGGACGACCGCCGAAGCCGCCGCCACCGCCGCCGGGACCACCCGGACGACCGCCGCCGCCACCCGGACCGCCGGGACGGCCGGCGAAGCCGCCGCCACCGCCGCCGGGACCGGCCGGACGACCGGCGAAGCCGGGACGACCGCCGCCGCCGCCGGGACCGCCCGGACGACCGCCGGGGCCACCGGGGCCACGACCGCCGGGGCCGGGACGCGGGCCGGCAGCGGGACGCTGCGGCATCATGCCCGGGTTCGGACGGTTGCCGCCGGGCGCGCCGCCCGGACGGGGGGCCTGCGGACGGGGCATGCCGCCCGGGGTCGGACGCGGAGCGCCGCCCTGGGGACGCGGGGCACCGCCGGGGCCGCCCTGCGGACGCGGGGCGCCCGGAACGGCACCGGGGCCGCCGGGACGCGGTGCGCCGCCGCCGGGACGGGGCGCCTGCGGGCGCGCCATGCCGGTGGAGCCGCCGGAGGTGAAGGGGTTGTTGCCCGGACGCGGGCCGGCCGGACGCGGGGCGCCCGGACGCGGGGCCTGCTGGCCGGGACGGGGGGCCTGCTGGCCCGGACGCGGCGCGGCCTGGCCCGGACGGGCACCGGTCGGACGCGGGCCGGGGGCGGCACCACCGGGACGCTGACCACCCGCGGCCGGAGCCGCTGGAGGCGCGGTGAACTCCGGGTTGGTCGGAGCCGGGGCGGCGGGCGCCGGCTTGGGCGCGGGAGCCGCGGGCTTCGGACCCGGGGTCGGACGCGGGCCGGGGGCCGGCGTCGAGGGCTTCTCGGCCGCCGCGGGCTTGGGCGCCGGGGTGGGCGCGCCAGGCTTCGGGGCAGCGGGACGTGCGGCGGCGGGCGCCGAAGGCGCCGGCGCGGCCGGCTTGGGGGCGGGCGCCGCCTTGCGGGGCGCTCCGGGCTTGGCAGCGGTCTTGCCGGCGGAACCGCCGGGACCCTGCAAAGCGTCAGTCAACTTGCGCACGACCGGCGCCTCGATCGTCGAGGACGCCGAACGGACGAATTCACCGAGTTCCTGGAGCTTGGCCATGACGACCTTGCTCTCCACACCGAACTCCTTGGCGAGTTCGTATACCCGGACCTTAGCCACTTCGCTCCTTTATAGGTCCGGTTACCGCCGGACCGTCGCTACTTCATGGGCGTACTCATCGCGTACTCATCGAGTGCTCATCGCAATCTCGACCTACTTCCGACTCGCGAGGTACCTGACCGCACGGGGTTCCGTGCCGTACTTCCTGTTCACTGCGGTGCCGCCTGGGCGGCCTGCTCGATGTGCTCCCGCAGTGCCGCCGTGTCGAGCGGCCCCGGGACCTTGAAGGTCCTCGGGAACGCCCGGCGGCGGACCGCCAGGTCGAGACAGTGCAAGGCGGGGTGCACGTACGCACCCCGGCCGGGCAGCGTACCGCGATGATCGGGGACGCACTCGTCCTTGTTCATCACGATCCGCAGCAGTTCGCTCTTGGCCGCTCGCTCCCGGCATCCCACACAGGTTCGCTCAGGGCACGCGCGGGCATGCGTCCGGCCAGACACGATTAAGTCTACCTCCCCGTACCGACCTCACCCGTTTGGGGCAAAAATCGAACAGCTGTTGGCCAAAAACGATCTCCGGCTTGCGGCGGCGCCGCTCAGCCCTCTTCGGCCACCGTCTCGGTGTCCGGCCGGATGTCGATCCGCCAGCCGGTGAGCCGCGCGGCGAGGCGGGCGTTCTGCCCCTCCTTGCCGATGGCCAGGGAGAGCTGGTAGTCGGGGACCGTCACCCGGGCGGACCGGGCGGCGGCGTCGACGACCTCGACCTTGGAGACCCGGGCCGGGGAGAGCGCGTTCGCCACCATCTCGGCCGGGTCGTCCGACCAGTCGACGATGTCGATCTTCTCGCCGAGCAGCTCCGCCATCACGTTCCGGACGCGGCTGCCCATCGGGCCGATGCAGGCGCCCTTGGCGTTCAGGCCCGAACGGGTGGAACGGACCGCGATCTTGGTGCGGTGACCGGCCTCACGGGCGATCGCCGAGATCTCGACCGAACCGTCGGCGATCTCCGGCACCTCCAGGGCGAAGAGCTTCTTCACCAGATTGGGGTGGGTGCGCGAGAGGGTGACGGACGGACCGCGGACACCCTTGGCCACCCGGACGACGTACGTGCGCAGCCGCAGGCCGTGCGTGTAGTCCTCGCCCGGCACCTGCTCCTGCACCGGCAGGATGGCCTCCAGCTTGTCGTCCAGCTTGACGAGGACGTTCTTCGGGTCCTTGCCCTGCTGCACCACGCCGGCGACGACATCGCCCTCGCGGCGGGCGTACTCGCCGAAGGTGACGTCGTTCTCGGCGTCGCGCAGCCGCTGCTGGATGACCTGGCGGGCGGTGCTCGCCGCGATGCGGCCGAAGTCCGACGGGGTGTCGTCGAACTCCTTGGGCTCCTGCCCCTCCTCCAGGTCGGCCGGGTCCTCCTCGGCCCACACCGTCACGTGACCGGTGTGCCGGTCCAGCTCCACGCGCGCGTGGCGGCGGGCGGACGGGGTGCGGTGGTACGCGATGAGGAGGGCCGACTCGATCGCCTCGACCAGCATCTCGAAGGAGATTTCCTTCTCCTGCGCCAAGCCCTTCAGAAGCTTCACGTCGATGTCCACGGCTACGCCTCCTCTTCCTTCTTGTCCTTGCGGTTGAACTCGATCTCGACACGCGCCTTGGCGATCTCGGCGAACTCCACGCGGCGGGCGGTGGCCTTGCGGCCCTTCACGCCCGGGACCTCGGTGTCGAGGCCGTCCTCGTCCACCGCCAGGATGCGGGTGACCAGGTCCCCGCCCTCGACGAGCTGGAGCTTCACCAGCCGGCCGGTGGCCCGGACGTAGTGGCGGTGCTCGGAGAGCGGACGGTCGGCGCCGGGCGAGCTGACCTCCAGGACGTACTCGCCGTCGCCCATGGCGTCGGTCTCGTCCAGCTTCGCGGAGATCGCGCGGCTCAGTTCCGCGCAGGCGTCCAGCTCGACGCCCTCTTCGGAGTCGACGACGATCCTCAGCAGTCCGCGGCGGCCGGCCCGGGACACCTCGATCTCCTCCAGATCCAGGTTCTCCGCGTGGACGAGCGGCTCAATGAGTCCGCGCAGCCTGTCGCTCTGGGTGGTGCTCATCCGGGTGACTCCTCGGCCGCGTGTGCTGTTGTGGGTACGTCGCTTGTCGCTGCGTGTCGGATCAAGGGTATCCGGTCCCGGAGGGTGTTGCCGTCCACGGCAGGGGCCCCCGCGGGTACGCTCGCCTGCGGTGATCTTCGAAGGGCGGCCGGGAGGGGTCCTGAATGCTGAGGGAGAGAGCGTGACGACGACGGGCAGACGCGCCGTGCTCGTGGCGGGGGCCTCGGCCGCCGCGGCGGCCCTGACGGGCTGCACCTCCGACGGCGCGGGCCCGCGCCGCCCGAGCGCCGCGGAGGAGGCGGCGGCCCGCGAGGCCGAACGGGTGGCCCGCGCCGAGGCCGCCCTCCGCCGCCGCGCGGTGACCGCCTCGCGGACCCTGCTGGAACGTTACGACGCCACCCTGGCCGCCCATCCCGCCCTGCACGCGCGCGTGGCCCCCCTCCGGGCCTCCGCCGCGGCCCACGTGAGCGCCCTCGGCGAGGGCGACCGCCCGACCCCCGGCTCCCCGTCCGGGACCCCGAGCACGGGCACGGACGCCGCCTCCGCCGCGCCGAGCACGGGCACGGGCACGGGCACGGGCGCCGCCCCGGCCGTGTCGGGCGACCCGAAGGCCGCGCTGCGGGAGCTGGCGGGGGCGGCGCGGGCCGCGTCCGACGCGCACACGGCCGAGCTGCTCGCCGCGCCGCCCGAGTACGCCCGGCTGCTCGCCTCCGTGGCCGCCGCCGGCGCCGCCCACGCCTACCTCCTCACCGAAGGGGCCCGCGCATGAGCGCCCTCCAGGCCGCCCAGGCCGCCCTCGCCGCCGAGCACGCGGCGGTGTACGGCTACGGGGTCGTCGGCGGCCGGGTCGCCGAGGACCGCCGGGCCGAGGCCACCGCCGCCTACCAGGCGCACCGGGCCCGCCGGGACGCGCTGCGCCGCACCGTCCGCGAC
>NZ_JBHYKM010000111.1:0-23114 GCF_042741435.1 Streptomyces sp. NPDC058955
GGGCGGGCGCGCGCGCCCCGCCGGCGCCCGCCCCCCCCGCCCGCCCGGTACTCAGCCCGCGGTCGCCGCGGCGCGCACCGCCGCGCAGATCCGCGCCAGGTCGGCGTCGCTGGTGACGTACGGCGGCATCGTGTAGACGAGGTCGCGGAACGGGCGCAGCCACACGCCCTCCCGGACCGCCGCCCGCGTCGCCGCCGCCATGTCGACCTCGTGGTCGAGCTGGACGACGCCGATCGCGCCGAGCACCCGCACCTCGCGGACGCCGGGGACGTCCTCGGTGCCCGCGAGGCCGTCGCGCAACCCGGCCTCGATCCGCTTGACCTCCGCCGCCCAGTCCTGGGAGAGGAGCAGGTCGATGGAGGCGCAGGCGACCGCGGAGGCGAGCGGGTTGCCCATGAACGTCGGACCGTGCGCGAGCACCGGCACCTCGCCCCGGGAGATGCCGTCGGCCACTGTGCGGGTGCACAAGGTCGCCGCCATCGACAGGTAGCCGCCCGTCAGCGCCTTGCCCAGGCACATCACGTCGGGGGAGACCCCGGCCTGGTCCGCGGCGAACAGCGTGCCCGTACGCCCGAAGCCCGTGGCGATCTCGTCGAAGACGAGCAGCACGTCGTGCGCGTCGCACGCCTCGCGCAGCACCCGCAGGTACGCCGGGTCGTGGAAGCGCATGCCGCCCGCGCCCTGCACCACCGGCTCCACGATCACCGCGGCGAGCTCGTCCGCGTGCCGCGCGATCGTGGAGCGGAGCAGTTCCGCGTACGACTCCTCGTACGCGGCCGGCGGCGCGTCCACGAAGACCTGCCGCTGGAGCACGCCGGACCACAGCTGGTGCATCCCGCCCTCGGGGTCGCACACCGACATCGGCTGCCAGGTGTCGCCGTGGTAGCCGCCGCGCCAGGTCAGCAGCCGCTGCTTGGCGGGGCGGCCGAGCGAACGCCAGTACTGCAGGCACATCTTGGCCGCGACCTCGACCGCGACGGAACCGGAGTCGCTGAGGAAGACATGGCGCAGCGGCTCGGGCGTGATCTCCACGAGCCGCGCCGCGAGACGTACCGCCGGCTCGTGGGTGAGCCCGCCGAACATCACGTGACTCATCCGGTCGAGCTGACCGCGCGCCGCCTCGTTGAGCACCGGGTGGTTGTAGCCGTGCACAGCCGACCACCACGACGACATGCCGTCGATCAGCTCCGACCGTCCCTCGGAGGGCTCGGCGAGGTGCAGACGCACACCGGACGCGGACGCGACCACCAGCGGCTCCGTACGGCCCGGCATCGGGCCGTACGGATGCCACACGTGCGCCCGGTCCAGGGCGAGGAGTTCGTCGTTGCGCATCGTCACCCGTTACGCGTTCGGCGCCAGGTCCGTGCCGGCGCCGCGGCGGCGCACCGCCACCAGGTCCGTCCGCGCCTCCGAGGCCGCGGCCGGAACATCGGCCGGAACCTCGGCCGGGGCCTCCGCGTGGCCGCCGCACGGACCGCAGCCGCCGCCCGCCGCCGCGTCCGCGTGCGAGCCGCAGCCGGTCGCCGTCTCGGAACCGCAGCCACCGGCCGAGGCGTGCGAACCGCAGCCGCCGCCCGCCGCCGCGAGCGCGTCGGCGCGGTGGGCGGGCAGCGTGGTCGTGCCCGCGCCCTCCACCTCGAAGCCGGCGTCCGCGATCATGTCGAGGTCGGCCTGGCCGGCCTGGCCCTCACTGGTGAGGTAGTCGCCGAGGAAGATCGAGTTGGCGATGTTCAGCGCCAGCGGCTGCATCGACCGCAGGTGGACCTCGCGGCCGCCGGCGATCCGCACCTCCACGTCGGGGCAGACGAAACGGACCATGGCGAGGATCCGCAGGCAGCGCTGCGGGCTGAGGTTCCACTCCTTCGCCAGGGGCGTGCCCTCGAAGGGGATCAGGAAGTTGACCGGCACCGAGTCCGAGTCCAGCTCGCGCAGCGCGAAGACCACGTCGACCAGGTCCTCGTCGGTCTCGCCCATGCCGGCGATCAGGCCCGAGCAGGCCGAGAGGCCCGCCGCGTGCGCCTTCTGCACGGTGTCCACCCGGTCCGCGTAGGTGTGGGTGGTGGTGATCTCGCCGTACGTGCCCTCGGAGGTGTTGAGGTTGTGGTTGTACGCGTCGGCGCCGGCCGACTTCAGCCGCTCGGCCTGGCCGTCGGAGAGCAGCCCGAGGCAGGCGCACACCTCGACGCCCTCGTTCTGCTCCTTGATCGCCTCGATGGTCCTGCCGACCCGCTCGACGTCCCGGTCCGTCGGACCGCGGCCGCTCGCCACCAGGCAGACCCGCTTGGCGCCGCCGGCGATGCCCGCCGCGGCCGCCTGGGACGCCTCGTCCGGCTTCAGCCAGGTGTACTTGAGGATGTCGGCCTTGGAGCCGAGCCGCTGCGAACAGTACGAGCAGTCCTCCGGGCACAGCCCGGACTTCAGGTTGACGAGGTAGTTCAGCTTCACCCGCCGCCCGAACCACTGCCGGCGCACCTTGCCGGCCGCCGCCACCACATCGAGCAGTTCGTCGTCGGAGGTCGCCAGCACGGCGAGCGCTTCTTCACGGGACGGCGTCTCGCGCCGCAGCCCCTTCTCCACCAGCGTGTTCAGCAGGTCCATAAGGGCTGATCCTTGCTTACGGCACACCCCCCGGCCAAGGAGGATCTGAACAAACGACCCCGAGAGAGGTGTGTGTATGACCACATCCCGACCTCGGCCTCCTGCCGTTAGGGTCTGTGCGCTGCCTACAAAAGGCGCCGACCATCGGCGCCGACGAAGGAACGCCCCATGCCCCAGGCCCAGCCGACCCCGTCCGCGCGTCGTTCCGCCTTCGACTGGACCGGGGCGGAGGCCCGCCGGCGGGCGGAGGCCGGGCTGGTACGGACGCTGCGGCCGCGTCCCGCCGAGTCGGAGCTGCTCGACCTGGCGGGCAACGACTACCTCGGCCTCACCCGGCACCCCGAGGTCACCGAGGCGGCCGCCGAGGCCGCCCGCCGCTGGGGCGCCGGCGCGACCGGCTCGCGGCTCGTCACCGGCACGACCCGGCTGCACACCCGCCTGGAGGAGGAACTGGCCGCGTTCTGCGGCTTCGAAGCCGCCCTCGTCTTCTCCTCCGGCTACACCGCCAACCTCGCCGCGCTCACCGCGCTCGGCGGCGCCGACGCGCTGATCGTCTCCGACGCCGCCAACCACGCCTCGATCGTGGACGGCTGCCGGCTCGCCCGCGCGGAGGCCGCCGTCGTCCCGCACGCCGACCCCGAGGCCGTACGCAAGACGCTGGAGGCGCATCCGGGGCGGCGGGCGCTCGCCGTCAGCGACTCCGTCTTCTCGGTCGACGGCGACCGGGCCCCGCTGGAGGAACTCGCCGCCGCCTGCCGCGACCACGGCGCCGGTCTCGTCGTGGACGACGCGCACGGTTTCGGCGTGCTCGGCGACGGCGGCCGTGGCGCCCTCCACGGCGCCGGCCTCGCCGGTGACGAGGACGTGGTGGCGACCCTCACCCTCTCCAAGTCCCTGGGCAGCCAGGGCGGCGCCGTCCTCGGTCCGGCCCGGGTCGTCGAGCACCTGGTCAACGCGGCGCGCACCTTCATCTTCGACACCGGGCTCGCCCCCGCCGCCACCGGCGCGGCGCTCGCGAGCCTGCGGCTGATCGCCGCCGAGCCGGGCCTCGCCGGGCGGGCGCGTACCGTCGCGACCACCCTGCACCGGACGCTCACCGAGGCGGGGTTCACCGCGGCCCGGCCGGACGCGGCGGTGGTGTCGGTCCACGCGCCGGGGCCGGAGCAGGCGCTGCGCT
This sequence comes from Streptomyces sp. NPDC058955, assembly GCF_042741435.1. NCBI lineage: Bacteria > Bacillati > Actinomycetota > Actinomycetes > Kitasatosporales > Streptomycetaceae > Streptomyces > Streptomyces sp. NPDC058955. The sequence goes on from NZ_JBHYKM010000111.1 coordinate 3,776, forward strand.
GGGCGGCCGACTGCCGTGAACAGGGCCTGTCCGTGGGGTGCTTCCGGCCGCCGTCGGTGCCGGACGGCATCTCGCGGCTGCGGCTGACGGCCCGCGCCGACCTCACGGACGCGGAGATCGAGCGGGCGGTCGCGACGATCGTACGGACCGCTCCGGCCGGAGCGCGCTGACGCGGGGCGCCGACGCGGGGCGCCGACGCGGGGCGCCGACACCGGGCGGGGGCAAGAGCGTTTCAAGGGCGCAGAGTTCACCGCTTCGGGCGACAGAACGGGGCATATCTCGGGAGAACGCCCCACCCGCGCCCGTGATCGGTGGCAATCTGACGCGGAGCGCGATCCGGGGCGACGGCCCCGGCGGGAAAGGGACGACCTCGCCATGGCAGATCACCAGGAAGCATTCGTCACGCTGCCGAGCGAACCCGCCGCGGTCGCCACGGCGCGGAGGTTCGTGGCGGAGGTGCTCGGCCGCTGGGGTCTGGACGACGGCGCGGACGCGGCGGACTCGATCCGGCTGATGGTCTCGGAGCTGGCGACCAACGCGGTACAGCACACCTTTGGGCAATCGCCCACCTTCACCGTCGAGCTGCGCCTCGACCGCGACGAGCTCCTGCGGATCGGCGTGACCGACAGCCATCCGCGCTTCCCGCGCCGGCTCCCCGCCGCCGTCCAGCAGGACAACGGGCGCGGCATGGTGATCATCCGCGTCCTCGCGGCGGAGGCCGGCGGCCGGCTCTCGGTCACGCCGACCGCCGAGGGCGGCAAGACCGTGTGGATCACCCTGCCGTGGGCCGCGGTGGCGGCAGCCGTCCCGGCCTGCTGAACGCGCCCGCTCAGTTCGCGTGCATGGCCGGCGACGGCCAGGAACCACCGGCGAAATGGCGCGCCCAGTAGTGCGGTTGCAGCTCGGCGAGCCGGTGCGCGACCCAGCGGGTCGGGTCCGTGGGGTCCGGCACGCCGACCTCGACGTCGGGGCCCCACAGCGCGAGCCGTTCCTGGCAGACGCCGCACGGCGGGAGGATCACGTACCGGCCGTCCTCGGGGTCGCGATAGACGCAGACGGACGCGGTCACCCGGCGGTCGAGGGTGTACGCCTGGCAGTACGCGCCGGTCTCCTGGCAGAGGGCGACGCTGCCGTGGATGTTGTCGAGGCCGACGCTGGTCAGGATCCGGCCGTCGTCGAGCCGGACGGCGGCGGCTCCGCCGTGCTCGTCCGGGGACCAGCGGCGGTCCAACTGTGCGATGGCCGCGTCGACAAGAGCTTGATCGAGTGTCATCGCCGCATCCTAGGGACGCCGTCGACGCGGTGTTGTGCAGATGCTCAGCCAGGACGTCAGGTCGCGTCGCGCGTCACGACGTCGAAACCGAGGTCGGTCAACAGCTTGGCGGCGTGGTTCCTGCCGCCGGAGAACTCGTCACTGCCCAGCGGTTCGAGGCCGGGGAGGTAGCCGTGCGCCGCCCCCACGATGGCCTTGGAGTCGTACTCCTTGCCGTCGATCAGGAGGAGATAGGTGCGGGCCGGGCCGAATCGGTACTTCTCCAGGAACGCGTCCCGGCCTCGCTCGTCGTACTCCTCGACCGCCCGCAGGACCGCGGACCGGGTGATGTCGTTCAGCGCCATGCCGCGCAATGTAGACGAAGCCTCCGGCCGTGGCCAGACGCGGCATTCCTTCTGATCGCCCACGGGCGTCCGTCGGATGACACTACGATTCGAGGGTCGCTGGCACGGTGATCCGATCCGGAGAATTCCCATGGTCCTTCCTTTGGTTCCGCTCGTCCTGATCGGTGTCGGGGCGCTCAGCGGCGCCGGTGGCGCCGCCCTCGGGATCAAGGGCGGCTATGACATCAAGCAGGCCAACGGCCGCATCCGGAAGGCCGGAGCGCTTTACGACGAGGAACGTCGCGAGCTCGAGGCGCACGAGCTGGTCACCAACGAGAGGCTGAAGGCCCTCGGCAGCAGCCAGGAGCGCGCCATCCACGGGGTCGTCGAGCGCATGGCCGACTTCCTGCGGCGCCACCAGAAGCAGGTGTCCGAGAGCGAGAAGCTTCTGGTGGACGGACTCGACTCCTCGACCGGGCAGGTCAGACTCGACCGGAGTCTCGGGCAGGACGCCGTCGCCTGGATGCGCGGGATCGTCGGGGCGGCGGTGACGGGGGTGGGGATCAACGCCGGGGTCACCACCGCGGTCACGTCGTTCGCCGTCGCGAGTACCGGTACCGCCCTCTCCTCGCTGTCCGGAGCGGCCCTGACGAACGCGACCATGGCGGCGCTCGGCGGGGGCAGCATCGTGTCGGGGGGCGGCGGAATGGCGGTCGGAGCCGCGGCCCTCAACTTCGTCACGATCGGGCCGGCGCTCCTGGTGAGCGGCTTCGTGGTCGCGGGGCAGGGCGAGAAGGCGAAGACCAAGGCGCGCGAGAAGGAGGCCGAGGTCAACGTCGCCATCGCCGAGATGCAGGCGACGAAGGTGAAGTTCGACGCGATCATCGCCCGGGCCGAGGAACTGGAGACGGTGCTGGACCAGCTCGTCGTACGGGCGACACGCGCCCTCGACCTGCTGGAGTCCCAGCCGTTCGACCCGGCGGTCCACGCGGTTCCGTTCCGGCAGGCCCTGTCGCTGACCGTCGCCGTTCGTGACGTGGCGTCGGCCCAGGTCGTCGACGAATCCGGGGAACAGGACCAGGAGATGACCGACTTCACGATGAGGTACCGCACGCTGATCAAGGAGGCCGCGGATGTCTGACACGGTGCGCATCGGCAAGGTCGTGGGGGCGAAGTCCGTACCGATTCCCACCGCGGACGCGTTCGCCGCGCTCCACGAGATCGTGGCCGCCGCCCGCGAGTACGGCAGGATCCGGGAGGAGGAGCAGACCAAGCGCGCGGTCGTCGCGGCGGCGGAGCACGTGCAGGTCGAGCGCATCCACGCGGCCGAGAGAAGCCTGAAGCTCTACTTCGACCGGGTCTTCGCGGAGCGCGCCCACACGAATGAGGAGATGTTCGTCCGCCTCGACCAGGCGATGGACTCGGGGGATCCCCAGATGGTCCACGCTGTCGTCCGGGGCATCGTCGATCTCGCCCAGTCCTCGCCGCTCGCCGGCCTCGACGATTTCGGCACGTTCTGGGCCGGACTCGGGACGGACGACAGTCCGGTCGAACTCTGACGCGTTCGGCAGCACATCCCGCTGAAGCGGAAGCCGAGGCCGGAGGAACGCCCGTCACATCCCTCGGTCGTGCTCCCGTACGTAGGTGTAGCCGCGCGGCAGCTCATGGGGGCCGGCGAGGCCGGCCTTCCGGTGGTCGTGCCGGTAGGCGGCCTCGGCTTCCGCGCTGGCCTCCTTGCCGAGGTGTCCTATGCGCATGAGATGCCCGGCCACCCGGTGCGCACTCAGGGCGGACGTGCCCTGCCCGTCCGCGGCGCGCAGGTCCTCCGTCGCCGCCACGCGCGGAGTCGGGGCGTAACAGAGCAGGGGGACGGGCCTCTCGCGTCCTCGTGCGGGGTGGTGGAGGTGACCGCCGACGCCGATGCTGCCCTGTTCGAGCGTCAGCACGCCACGTTCCAGGAGGCGCTCGATCGCCGCTCGGACCTGCGTCCCCCGGGGCCGTTCGGCCGGGTTCCGATCGAGGGTGTTACGGACCAGCGCCGCGTCCGGGAGCAGGGCGCGGCCCTGCTCGTCGAGGTAGCCGAGCTCGCGGAGGGTGATCAGGACGAGTTCCTCGACGCGGTCGACCCGGGCGTCGAAGGCCGCGAGATCGCGGGTGATGACGCGGGGGTCGTAGTCGTACCGGATCACGGTGCCGGCCAGGACGACGGGGCTGTCCAGCGGGGTGTACGCGAAGCGCAGTCCCGTGCGGAGGTCCCAGCGCGCGGAGACCCTGGTCCCGGGCAGGACGAAGGGCTGCCACGCGATGCCGGTCAGTCGCGGCGGGTCCCCGTCCCGTCGGAGCCGGATCCCCTGCTGCTCGTCCAGCACCCGGATGCGATACCGGGCGCGCAGGAAGGTGATGTCCAGGGGGACGTCCGGAGCCCTGTCGGCCATCTCGTCCGGGACGGGGCACGTGCCGTGCAGCAGGTGCTCCGCGCGGACGTGGAACTTCCACTCCACTGTGAGGCCGGTGTTCACGACGGAGTGAGGAGCCCATCCGTCGGGTTCCTCGACGACGACCCGGCTGAGGTCCACCGGGTCCGCCGGTGGCGCGATGTCGGACGCCGGGGGTGCGACGGCGGATGCCGGTGGCGCGAGCGGGGGAGCCGGTGTCTCCGCGTTCATCTGTCCGTAGCAGGCGTTGCAGATGTGGCCGTCGCCGCGCAGGGCGACGAGCCGTGCCGTCTTCGTCTGTGTGCATTCCGCACAAGCGAAGGACGCCGACGCGTGCAGGCGGACCAACTGGAGGGCGCCCCTGCGGGGGTAGCGCTTCGTGACCTTCCGGCCGAGTACCGATTCGGTGTCGTTCATGACCGCCCCCGGGTGATGTGCCGCGCCCCGTTGCCCTCCCCCCCAAGGGGAAAGGCGACTGAGCCTATGGGCCGCGGGACAGGGGCGGCAAGCGTGTCCCCGCGCCGCGATGGGGCGGCGGTGGCGCCTGCGGTGAGGGGTGCGGCGGCGCCACCGCAGCCCTGGGGACGTCCGCAGGCGCCGGTGGGTCAGCGCACGCGCCCGTAGTACACCTTCGAGGTCCAGATCTTGTCGAGCTTCACCCAGGAACCGGTCTTGGGCGAATGCCAAATCTTGCCGCTACCGGCGTAGATCCCCACGTGGTAGACCCGGCCGCCGGAGTGGAAGAAGACCAGGTCGCCCTTCTGTCGGCTGGACGCGGAGATGTGCCGGGTCTTGTTGTACTGCTGCTGCGCGGTGCGGGGCAGCGACTTGCCCGCCTTCTTGTACGCGTAGAGCGTGAGCCCGGAGCAGTCGAAGCGGGTGGGACCCGCCGCGCCGTACCGGTAGGGCGCGCCCTTCTTGGCCGCGGCGACGCTGAGTGCCTTCGTCGCGTGCGTGGTGGCTGCCTGGGCCTCAGGTGCCGCTCCCGGTGCGAGGAGCGTGCCGCCGACGGCGGCGAGGGTGAGAGCCGAGACGGCTCCCGCCCGGGACAGCAGGGACGGGACATGCATCTGCGCAGTCATGCGCAACCCTTCGTCAGCCGCCTGTGAAGGATGACCTGTCGGGTTCGGGCAGGCGAAGATGCCCGGCCGCGGCTGCGGCTTCACCCCAAGGGACGGCCGCGCCGGTGATTCCGGCGCGATCGACCCGTACTGCTCGGGTCCTCCACTCCTGCCGATCCAATCCTGTCGACCAGACGTCCGGGACGGCGGCAGGACTCGGCGTCCGCCCGGACCGCCCCGCCTGGGTGGCGGGGGCTTGTCGTCGTCGAGGATCTTGACCCACGAGTAGGTCGAAAACCGAGCGGAAACGGCGTTATGTGAGGCTCCTCACGACTGATCCATACGGGTGGACAAGAGGGTTTCGTGATCGTCGTAGGTTTGGCCGACGAGCCCCGTACCAGCGTCGGAATGTCCTATTCCGCCAAATGCGTACATCGGTTGCGCAACTTGCCCGCTTCACCTGTCGAACGCTCGACTACGCCGAACGGGCTACGGTTTCTGCGTCCCGTGTCGGCCGTCCGGGGCTCGACACGACACGTCGGAATGTCAACTGGCCCGTGTTCCGGGCACGGTGACGCGCGCCGCGCGCCGCTCGCCGTCCAACACCCGCAGCGCGCACGCCAATGTGTCGGCGTGGACCTCGCTCTCGCCCCGCATATGCATGAGCGTCAGAGCCTCGCGCAGCGCTTCCACCCGGCTGACCAGGGCCTGTGCGGCGCGCAGGGCGCCATAGGTATGCGAGGTCCTGGATGGATTGATCTTCCCCAGGAGATCGACGACTTCGAGGTACGCGTCGATGAACTGCCCCTCGGCGCGCGTCAGGGCGGGCAGCGGTGGAAGCTCCGGGACCATCGCGGCCTCACCGGGCCGACGTGCCGGAGGCCGTCCGGCGGTCGCTGACGAGGTGGTCGACCAGGCCGTACGCGAGCGCGGCCGGCGCGTCGAGGACGGTCGGGCGGTCGGTGTCGGCGGTGATCCGCTCCTCGTCGTGACCGGTGTACGCGGAGAGCAACCCGGTCATCACGGCGCGCAGCCGCTCCAGTTCGCGCGCCTGGAGGTCCAGGTCGGAGGGCTGCCCGGCGAACGGCTCGTCCAGGACCGGCTGGCGCAGCGTGACCCGGGCTCCGGGCAGCATCATCCGCTTCCCGGGAGTGCCGGCGGCGAGCAGGACCGCCGCCGTGGAACCCGCCTGCCCGAGGCAGGTCGTCTCCACGTCGCTCGCCAGGCTGCGCCTCGTGTCGTGGATGGCGGTCATCGCGGTGATCGAGCCGCCGGGGGAGTTGAGGTACAGCGCGATGTCCCGGCCGGGCGCGTCGGCGTCCAGGTAGAGGAGTTGGGCGATCACGTCGCTCGCGGTGACGTCGTCGACCGGCGTGCCGAGGAAGACCACCCGGTTCTCCAGGAGCTTCGCGTACGGGTCGAGGGTCCGGGTGCCGTACGAAGTCCGCTCCGAGAACTCCGGCAGTACGTGGCGCGCGTGCATGAGGAGCACCTCCTTCTGTCAAAAATGTACAGGACGTACAGACCGTAAGATGAGGAGCATGACCTACGAGATCCCGGTGACGCAAGCGCGGGCGGAGCTCGCCGACCTCATCAACCGCGTGGTGTACGGCGGCGAGCGCGTGGTCGTGACCCGCCACGGGAAGCCGCTCGTCGCCCTGGTCTCCGCCGCTGACCTGGAGCGACTGGAGAAACTGGAGGCCGAGGCGGCGGAGCCGGCCGACGGCCCGGTGATCAGTTCGCTGTCCGGTACGGGGATCGCCGGCGGTCTCGGTTCCGCCACCGGTGAACAGCGCCGCTTCGGCATCGCCGCCCACCACCGCGAGCCCGGCGCGGGCTGACCCCGGGCCCGCACCCCTCTTCCGTATACAAGGAAGCCGCGCGTACGAGGTGGCCGCGTACGAGGTGGCCGCGTACGAGGGAGCCGCGTACGGCGAAGCCGCACACGAGGAAGGCGCCGCTTACGACGAAGCCGGGGGGGGGGGGGGCCGCCCGCCCGCGGCGGCCCCCGGCGGGGGTGGGCGCTCGGGGGCCCCGCCCCCCCCCCCCCGCCCCCCCCGCCCCGCCCCCCCCCGCCCCCCCCCCCGCGGCTGTTTCGGGACGGCAGGCGGTCAGCCCGCCGTCGTCGGCACCGGAGTCGGGGCCGGTACGGGGGCCGGCGCGGTCCGCCGCCGGTTGCCGAGGGCCAGCGCCGTCAGGCCCGCGGCCGCCCAGAGGGACAGGACCAGCAGCGGCCCGCCGGCCGCGGCGCCGTCGAAGTGGGCGACGGAGCGGAGCGCCGTGCCGCCCGCGCCCGGCGGCAGCCACTGGCCGAGGAGGCCGATCCCGGTCGGCAGCAGTTCCGGTGCGCTGCTCATGCCCGAGAAGGCGTTGCCCGCGAGGATGGTGAGGACGGCGGCGAGTCCGAAGCCCGGCTTGCCGAGCGCGGTGGCGAGTCCCGCGAAGGTCGCGCCGATCGCCAGCACGGTCAGGGCCAGCACTCCGGCCTCGGCCCAGACGTTCCCGTTCAGCGCGCCGAGCCAGCCGTGCGCGAGCGCCGCGCCGGTGAGTCCCGCGAGCGCGGAGGCGCCGGCGAGGGTGGCGGCCGCGCGGGCCCCGCGCAGTCCGAGCAGCACGGTGGCCACGCCGGTGGCGGCGCCCGCGATGGCGAGCGGCAGCAGACTGGCGCCGAGCACGGCACCGCGCGGATCGCCCGAGGGCAGCGCGACGACGTCGGTGACCGGGACCTTCCGGCCCTCGGCGGCGGCCGGGCCCGCGACGGCCTCGCGCAGCAGGCCGGCCACGACCGGGCTGCCGGCGGAGGCGGTCAGCAGTTCGGGGCCCGCGGGGGTGACGACCACCGCTCCGTAGACCTCCCGGTTCTCGACGGCGGAGCGCGCGGCGGCGGCGTCCTCGTACCGGTGGATCTCGAAGGCCCCCTCGTGCCGGCCGAGTTCGCGGGCGAGGCCGTCCGCCGCCGCGGCCGGTCCGGCCACGCCGACCGGCAGGTCGCGCGGGGCGATGCGGGCGGCGGGCCAGGCGAACGTCCACAGGACGAGGGCGGCGAGTGCCGGGACGAGCAGGAGTACCGCGAGGGTCTTGCGCCCCGCGGTGGGGGCGGTGGCGGCGGACATGACGGCCTCGATTCACGGGTCGGAGCGGAGCGGGGTCCCGGACGGATCCCAAAGAGAAGGATCGTTCGTTTTATCTGTTCCGCACTCTCCGCCCGGGTGGCGAAGTTGTCAAGAATGAATATTCGTTTTAGCTTCGGGGGTATGGCCCGTGTCTCCCAGGAACACCTCGACGCCCGCCGCCGCCAGATCCTCGACGGCGCCGCCCGCTGCTTCGCCCGCAACGGCTTCCACGCCACGTCCATGCAGGACGTGCTCGCCGAGGCCGGACTCTCCGCCGGCGCGGTCTACCGCTACTTCCGGAGCAAGGACGAACTGATCGCGGCCATCGCCGACGAGACCTTCGTCCGCATCCGCGGCGCCTTCACGGAGGCGAGCCGGGTGAGCCCGCCGCCGCTGCCGGACGTGCTGATCGCACGGGTGCTGACGATCGTCCTGGACGGGGGGATCGCCGGCGCGGAGCGGCAGGCGTTCGCGCGGCTGATCATCCAGGTGTGGGCCGAGACCCTCCGGGACGAGAACCTGGCGAAGACCCTCGCCCAGGGCTTCGGCGGGATGCAGGAGATCTGGGCGGGGCTCGTCGACGCGTACCGCGCCAACGGGCTCGTCCCAGCCGACGTCTCCTCCGCCGACATGGCCCGCACCCTCATCGCCACCGTCCAGGGCTTCATCGCCCAGCAGGCCCTCTTCGGCGACGTCGAGATCGACGTCCTGCGGGACGGGCTGCGCGGGCTCATGTCGATGAACGCGCCCGCCGCCGCACCACCGGCCCGATGATCATGGAATCGCAAAGCCGGAGTTAACGCGCCGGAAAAACTTCCGCCCTAACGTGCAATGTCCGGCCGTCCCGCGCATCTCCGCTGTTCAACAGCGTGTTGACGGTCGGTAGGGTCCGCAGCTGTCCGGGTGCGGCCCGGTGGACGACTGTGAGGTGGAAGAGTGCAACTGAGCCCGCACGAGCAGGAACGCCTGCTCATCCACGTGGCCGCCGACGTGGCGGAGAAGCGGCGCGCCCGCGGGGTGAAGCTCAACCACCCCGAGGCCGTCGCCCTCATCACGGCGCACATCCTGGAGGGCGCCAGGGACGGGCGCACCGTCGCCGAACTCATGGCCTCCGGGCGCAAGGTGCTCTCCCGCGACGACGTCATGGACGGCATCCCCGAGATGATCCACGACGTCCAGGTCGAGGCCACCTTCCCGGACGGCACCAAGCTCGTCACCGTCCACGACCCGATCGTCTGACGGGGGCCGGCGCCGATGATCCCCGGAGAGATCCTGTACGCGGACGGTCCCGTGCCCCTCAACGAGGGCCGCCCCGTCACCCGCCTCACCGTCCTGAACGCCGCCGACCGGCCCGTCCAGGTCGGCTCCCACTACCACTTCGCCGAGGTCAACCCCGGTCTCGACTTCGACCGGGCCGCCGCGCGCGGGCTGCGGCTGCACATCGCCGCCGGCACCGCCGTCCGCTTCGAGCCCGGCATCCCCGTCGAGGTCGAACTCGTGCCGATCGGCGGCCGCCGGATCGTCCCCGGCCTGCGCGGCGAGACCGCCGGCCCCCTCGACCCGCCGGACGCGCCCGGCACCCCCGGCTCCGGGACCCGCCCCGCCGCCCCGCAGACCGCGACGCCGAACGGAGCCCCCCGTGCCTGACCTCCACCGCGCCGTGTACGCCGACCTCTTCGGCCCCACCACCGGCGACCGGATCCGGCTCGCCGACACCGACCTGCTGGTGGAGATCGAGGAGGACCGCTCCGGCGGCCCCGGACGGGCCGGCGAGGAAGCCGTCTTCGGCGGCGGCAAGGTCATCCGCGAGTCGATGGGCCAGGCCCGTACCACCCGCGCCGAAGGCGCCCCCGACACGGTGATCACCGGCGCGGTGGTCATCGACCACTGGGGCATCGTCAAGGCGGACATCGGCATCCGCGACGGCCGGATCACCGCCCTCGGCAAGGCCGGCAACCCCGACACCATGGACGGCGTCCACCCCGGGCTCGTCATCGGCCCCGAGACCGAGATCATCGTCGGCAACGGGCGGATCGTCACCGCGGGCGCGGTCGACGCCCATGTCCACTTCATCTCGCCGACCGTCGTCGAGCAGGCGCTCGCCACCGGCGTCACCACCCTGGTGGGCGGCGGCACGGGACCCGCCGAGGGCACCAAGGCCACCACCGTCACCCCCGGCCCCTGGCACACCGCCCGGATGTTCGAGGCCCTCGACACCTTCCCCGTCAACATCGGCCTCCTCGGCAAGGGCAACACCATGTCGCGCGAGGCCCTGCACTCCCAGCTGCGCGGCGGCGCCCTCGGCTTCAAGATCCACGAGGACTGGGGGGCCACCCCCGCCGTCATCGACGCCTGCCTCGGCGTCTGCGAGGAGACCGGCGCCCAGCTCGCCATCCACACCGACACCCTCAACGAGGCCGGATTCGTCGGCGACACCCTCGCCGCCGTCGCGGGCCGGACCATCCACGCGTACCACACCGAGGGCGCGGGCGGCGGGCACGCGCCCGACATCATCACCGTGGTCTCCGAGCCGTACGTGCTGCCCAGCTCGACCAACCCGACCCGGCCGCACACCGTCAACACCATCGAGGAACACCTCGACATGCTGATGGTCTGCCACCACCTCAACCCGGCCGTCCCCGAGGACCTCGCCTTCGCCGAGTCCCGGATCCGGCCGTCCACGATCGCCGCCGAGGACGTCCTGCACGACCTCGGCGCCATCTCGATCATCTCCTCCGACTCCCAGGCCATGGGCCGGATCGGCGAGGTGATCCTGCGGACCTGGCAGACCGCCCACGTCATGAAGAAGCGGCGCGGCGCGCTGCCGGGGGACGGCCGCGCCGACAACCGCCGGGTGCGCCGCTACGTCGCCAAGTACACGATCAACCCCGCCGTCGCCCAGGGCATGGACCACCTCATCGGCTCCGTCGAACCGGGCAAGCTCGCCGACCTCGTCCTGTGGGAGCCCGCCTTCTTCGGGGTGAAGCCGCTCGCCGTCCTCAAGGGCGGGCAGATCGCCCACGCGCAGATGGGCGACGCCAACGCCTCCATCCCCACGCCCCAACCGGTCCTGCCGCGCCCCATGTTCGGCGCCCTCGGCCGGGCGGCCGCCGCCGGCTCCGTCAACTTCACCGCCGAGGCGGCGATCGAGGACGACCTGCCCCGCCGGCTCGGCCTGGCCAAGGACTTCGTCCCGATCCGCTCCACCCGCCGGCTCACCAAGGCGGACATGCGGGAGAACGACGCCCTGCCGCGCGTCGAGGTCGACGCCGACACCTTCACCGTCACCATCGACGGCGAAGCGGTCGAACCCGCCCCCGCTGTGGAACTGCCCATGGCACAGCGCTACTTCCTCTTCTGATGACCGCCACCCGCTCCGCCCTCCTGGTGCTCGCCGACGGGCGCTTCCCCGCCGGCGGGCACGCCCACTCCGGCGGCGCCGAGGCCGCCGTGAAGGCCGGACGCATCCGCGACGCCGCCGGACTCGAAGCGTTCTGTCTTGGGCGTCTGCACACCGTCGGCCTCACCGCGGCGGGCCTCGCCGCCGCGGCGGCCCTCGGGATCGACCCGTACGAGCTCGACGCCGCCGCCGACGCCCGCACCCCCTCGCCCGCGCTCCGCGCCGCCGCCCGGCGGCTCGGCCGCCAGCTGATGCGCGCCGCCCGCGCCGCCTGGCCCGGCCCCGAACTCGACGCGCTCGCCGCCGCCTTCCCGCGCGGCGCACACCAGCCCGTCGTCCTCGGCGCCGCCGCCCGGGCGGCGGGGCGCGGACCCGAGGACGCCGCGCACTGCGCCGCGTACGAGACGGTCGGCGGCCCCGCGACCGCGACCGTACGCCTCCTGGGCCTCGACCCCTACCAGGCGACCGGCGTCCTCGCCCGGCTCGCACCCGCGATGGACGAGGTCGCGCGGCGGGCCACCGCCGCCGCCCGCGAAGGGGTGGACGCCCTGCCCGCCGCCTCCGCGCCGCTCCTCGACATCACCGCCGAACAGCACGCGGCCTGGCCCGTGCGCCTCTTCGCCTCGTAACACGGGAGCATCCATGCACCTCGACCACGGTCACACCCACCACGGCGCCGTCTCCGCCGACGCCCACCGCCCCGACGGCACCCGGCGCGCGCTGCGCGTCGGGCTCGGCGGACCGGTCGGCTCCGGCAAGACCGCCACCGTCGCCGCGCTCTGCCGCAGCCTCCGCGACACCCTCTCGCTCGCCGTCGTCACCAACGACATCTACACCCGCGAGGACGCCGAGTTCCTGCTCCGCGAGGCGGTGCTGCCGCCCGAGCGCATCCAGGCCGTCGAGACCGGGGCCTGCCCGCACACCGCCATCCGCGACGACATCTCCGCCAACCTCGAAGCCGTCGAGGAACTGGAGGACTCGGTCGGCCCGCTCGACCTGATCCTCGTCGAGTCCGGCGGCGACAACCTCACCGCCACCTTCTCCAGGGGCCTCGTCGACGCGCAGGTCTTCGTCATCGACGTCGCCGGCGGCGACGACATCCCCCGCAAGGGCGGCCCCGGCGTCACCACCGCCGACCTCCTCGTCGTCAACAAGACCGACCTCGCCCCGTACGTCGGCTCCGACCTCGGCCGGATGGCCCGTGACGCGGCGGAGCAGCGCGGCGACCTGCCCGTCGTCTTCACCTCGCTGCGGTCCGAGGAGGGCGTCGCGCCGGTCGCCGCCTGGGTGCGGGAACGGCTCGCGGCCTGGACGGCTGTGCAGGCGCCCACCGCATGAGCCTGCGCGCCACCGCGCGGATCGCCGCCGGGGCCGGCGGTTCGCTGCCGGTCCTGGAGAGCGACGGGCCGCTCGCCCTGCGCCGGACCCGCGCGGCCGACCCCGGCTGGTCGCGGGTGACGGTCGTCGGCGCGATGAGCGCGCCGCTCGGCGGCGACCGGCTCGCGATCGAGACCGAGGTACGGGACGGGGCCCGGCTCCGGGTCGACTCGGCCGCCGCCACGCTCGCCCTGCCCGGCCGCACCCCGGACCCCGCCCGGTACGAACTCCGCCTCCGGGTCGGCGCGGACGCCGTCCTGCACTGGCTGCCCGAACAGCTGGTCAGCGCCCACGGCTCCGACCTCCGCGTGCGCACCGGCGTCGACCTGGCGCCCACCGCGCGGCTGGTCCTGCGCGAGGAGCAGATCCTCGGCCGCCACGGCGAACCGCCCGGCACCCTGGTCTCCCGCCTCACCGTCCGCCGCGCCGGCCGCCCGCTGCTCGACCAGGAGCTCGCGTACGGCCCCGGCGCCGCCGGCGGCTGGGACGGCGGCGCCGTCCTCGCCGGTCACCGGGCCACCGGCCAACTCCTCGTCGTCGACCCGGCCTACGCGGACGCGCCGCCGCCGGCCCGCCCGCTCGGCGACCACGCCGCGGTCACCCCGCTGGCGGGCCCGGCCGTCCTGGTCACCGCGGTCGCCCCCGACGCGCTCGCCCTGCGCCGGATCCTCGACACGGCGCTGGACGAACTCGCCGCCGGCTGAGCCGGATCCGGTGCACCGCTCAGCGGATTCCGCACTCCGGTTATGGGTTCGGCAAAGAAACGTGTGTTCGGACTGTCGTCACGGCCTCCCGGACGAAAGGATCGCCCGAACAGACGATCACCTACAGGGGGAGGACCTGTGAGACGACGCACGGCAGTGCTCGGCTCCGCCGGCACGCTCATCGCCGGCACGCTCGTCGCGGGCGCGCTCGCGGCGCCGGCCGCGAGCGCCGACAGCGGCGCGCGCCACGGACGCGACGCCGAGGCGGCCGGTGCCGCCATCGCCGCGGCCCAGGCGGCCCACACCGGCATCGACTGGCAGGACTGTCCCGCCGACTGGGGCCTGGAGAAGCCGATCCAGTGCGGCTGGGTCACCGTGCCCGTCGACTACGCCAAGCCGTACGGCAAGAAGATCAAGCTCGCCGTCGACCGGATCGCCGCCACCGGCACCCCGGCCGACCGGCAGGGCGCGCTGCTCTACAACCCCGGCGGCCCCGGCGGTTCCGGCCTGCGCTTCCCGCGCCGCGTCACCACCAAGAACAAGATCTGGGCGAACACCGCCAAGGCGTACGACTTCGTCGGCTTCGACCCGCGCGGCGTCGGCCACTCGGCCCCGATCTCCTGCGTCGACCCGACCGAGTTCGTCAAGGGCCCCAAGCTCGACCCGGTCCCCGACAGCGAGGCCGACAAGCTGGCGCAGCGCAAGCTGGCCGCCGAGTACGCCGAGGGCTGCGCCGAGAAGAGCGGCGACATGCTCCCGTACATGACGACGCCGAACACCGCGCGCGACCTCGACGTCATCCGCGCCGCCCTCGGCGAGCAGAAGCTGAACTTCGTCGGCGTCTCGTACGGCACCTACCTCGGTGCCGTCTACGGCACCCTCTTCCCGACGCACGTCCGCCGCATGGTCCTGGACAGCGTCGTCAACCCGTCGACCCGCTCCATCTGGTACGAGGCCAACCTCGGCCAGGACATCGCCTTCGAGGGCCGGCTCACCGACTGGATGACCTGGGTCGCCCAGAACGACGCCACCTACCACCTCGGCTCCACCCTCGCCGAGGTCCGGCAGCAGTGGGACACCCTGCGGGCCGCCGCCAAGAAGGCGCCGCTCGGCGGCAAGGTCGGACCGGCCGAGCTCATCGGCTTCTTCCAGAACGCCCCGTACTACGACTCCATGTGGGCCCCCGTGGCCGAGGCGTGGAGCGCGTACGCCGCCGGCGACCCGCAGCCGCTGATCGACAACGCCGCCGCGGACCTCACCGACACCGCCGGCAACATCGCCTCGGAGAACGGCAACGCGGTCTACACGGCCGTCGAGTGCGCGGACGCCCCGTGGCCGACCAGCTGGAAGAAGTGGGACCGGGACAACTCCCGCCTCCACGAGCAGTACCCGTTCATGACCTGGTCCAACGCCTGGATGAACCTGCCCTGCGCCACCTGGAAGGCGCCGAGCCAGCGCCCCGTGCAGGTCAAGACGGGCAAGGGCCTGCCGCCCGTGCTCATCACCCAGGCCGAGCGCGACGCCGCCACTCCGTACGAGGGCGCTGTGGAACTGCACAAGCGGTTCAAGAACTCGCGTCTGATCACGGAGCGCGACGCCGGCTCGCACGGCATCACCAACCTGGCCAACCCGTGCCTGAACACCAAGGTCGAGGACTACCTGCTGACCGGCAGGCTCGACGCCACGGACCAGACGTGCGCCCCGCACGCCACTCCGCAGCCGTAGGCACCGACTGACGACGGAGGGGCGGTCGCACAACGACCGCCCCTCCGCCCGTTCCCGGAACAACGGCCCACGAGCCGCCTCGGGAACCGCCGCCCACGAGCCGCCTCGGGATCCGCCGCTCAGGAGTCGCCGGCCGCCTTCACCACGGCCGCGTACTCGTCCACGTACTCCTGCCCCGACAGCCGCATGATCGCGTACATGATCTCGTCCGTGACCGCCCGCACCACCGCCCGCTCGTCCGCCGAGCCCGCGAAGCGTGAGAAGTCCAGCGGCTCCCCGAACCGGACGGTCACCCGCCGGATCCGGGGCACCACCCGCCCGGGCGGCTGGATCTCGAAGGTGCCGACCATGGCGCACGGAACCACCTTCACCCCGGCCGTCAGCGCCATCACCGCCACCCCTACCTTGCCCTTGTACAGCCGCCCGTCGTGCGAGCGGGTGCCCTCCGGGTAGATGCCCAGCAGCTCGCCCTTCGCCAGCACCCCGAGCCCCTCCCGGATCGCCGCCCGCCCCGCCTCCTTGCCCGAGCGGTCCACCGGGATCTGCCCGGCCGCCCGGAAGAACGCCGCGGTCAGCCGCCCCTTCAGCCCGGGCCCGGTGAAGTACTCCTGCTTCGCCAGGAAGGTGATCCGCCGGTCCAGCACCACCGGCATCAGGAAGTGGTCGGAGAAGGAGAGATGGTTCCCCGCGACGATCGCCGCGCCCTCCTCCGGAATGTGCTCGATCCCCTCGACCCGCGGCCGGAACAGCAGTTTCAGCAGCGGTCCGAGCAGTACGTACTTCAGCAGCCGGTAGAACACCGGGACCCCCGTTCGTCGTCCGTCACGCCCGTTGTAACGCCCCGGCCGCCCGTGGTCCACTGGTAGGAGCGTCCCGACCCAAGAGCGTCCCGACCCAGGAGTGTCCCGACCACCGGGAGGCGACATGCCAGGCGCGCGCGGACCCCGGCGTCCCGGGCGCGGGCTCATCGCGCTGCTGTGCGTGGTGACCGCGGCCGGTCTGTACGGCTGCTCCGGCTCGGGCCCGCCGGACCCGGCACCGACGCCGACGCGCGCGCCCACCACCACCGCCCCCGCCGGCGTCTCGCCGTTCACGGGACTGCCCGCCCGCACCGGCCCCGTCCTCGCCGTGAAGATCGACAACGTGGCCGCGGCCCGCCCCCAGACCGGCCTCGGCGCCGCCGACCTCGTCTACGTCGAGCAGGTCGAGGGCGGCGTCACCCGGCTGCTCGCCGTCTACTCCTCCCGCCTCCCCGACAGCGTCGGCCCGGTCCGCAGCGCCCGCGAGTCCGACATCTCCCTCCTGCGCCCCTTCGGCCGGCCCGCCCTCGCCTACTCCGGCGCCCAGACCAAGCTGAACCCGCTGCTCGACGCCGCCTCCCTCGACCTCGTCACCGAGTCGAACGCGCCCGGCGCGTTCCGGCGCTCCCCGGACCGCCCGGCCCCGCACAACCTCTACCTCCGTCCCGAGCGCGCCCTCGCCGCCGCCCCCGACGCCTCCGACGCGGCCCCCATCGGGCTGCGCTTCGGCGCCGCGCCCGCCGGCGGCACCACGACCACCAGGGAGACCGTCCGCTTCCCCGCCGCCCGCTACACCTTCACCTGGTCCGCCGCCGACCGCGGCTGGCACGTCACCCTCGACGGCCGCGCCATGACCGCCACCGACAGCGGTCCGCTCGCCCCGGCCACCGTCGTCGTCCAGCGCGTGACCGTCCGGCCCTCCGCGTTCCACGACGTGACCGGCGCCGTCTCGCCGTACACCGAGACCACCGGCTCCGGCACGGCGACCGTGCTGCGCGACGGGAAGGCCCACGAGGCCCGCTGGTCCCGCCCCGACCCGGCCGGCGGCACGACCTTCACCACCCCCGACGGCAGCCCGCTCGCCTTCGCCCGCGGACAGGTCTGGTTCGTCCTGGCGCCCCGCTGATCCGGGCGAGCAGGCGGAGCCGCACGTATCCGCCCCCGCACCGGGTAGTCGCCGGGCAAGCACACTCCCGGGGAGGAGGCACGCCATGGGCGCCGACATCTGGGGCTACCGGGAGTCCTCCGGCCATGTGCCGGGCGACACCCTGATCGGCTACGCGGTGGAGGCCACCGACGGAGGCATCGGCAAGGTCGACCGGCACACGGAGGACGTCGACCGGTCCTATCTGGTGGTGGACACCGGGCCGTGGATCCTCGGCCACAAGGTCGTCCTGCCCGCCGGTCTCGTCGACCGCGTGGACAGGGAGAACGAGACCGTGCACGTGAACTGCACCAAGGAGCACGTCCGCGAGTCGCCGGACTTCGAGGCGGGCCAGAACGAGCAGGACGTGACGTTCATCCGCCTCGTCGAGCAGTACTACGCGAACCGGCACATGTGACCCGCCGGAGCCGGAGCCGGAGCCGGAGCCGGTTCGGAGACGGTGACGACGCCGTCAGCGTGAGCGTCAGCGCGGCGACGGCCCCGTACCCCCGCCGCCGCCCCCGCCGCCCGCCCGTGGCGCGCGCGGCGCGACCGGGGTCTCGGTGCTGTCCGCCGCCGCCATCCCGATCGTCGCCACCCCCAGCACGATCCAGCCGAACCAGAGCCAGCCGCTGCTGCCGAGCGCCACCGTGTACGCGGTGATCAGCACCAGCACGGCACCGGTGACGTACGTCATCGCCTTCGTGGAACCGGACATCCGCCCGCCCTCCTCCCGACATCGGCCCGGGGCCTGGGAAGCCTCCCTGCCATCGTGACTCCAGACGGGGGGCGCGCGCTACTCCCCGGACGCACCCGGCGTGCGCCGGACGGCACGAGGCCCCCGGGACCACACGGTCCCGGGGGCCTCGACGGTGTCCCGGAGGGTCAGCGGCGCGCCTGGAGCGAGGCCAGGTACGCGTTGTACTCCGCCAGCTCCTTGTCGCCGTCCCGGTCGGCCTGCCGGTCCTTGCGGACCGCCTGCCGCTGCTCGGAGTGGTACCACTGGTAGACCAGCGCGATCAGCACCAGCACCGACGGGATCTCGCTGAACGCCCAGGCGATGCCGCCGGCCGCGTTCTGGTCGGCGAGCGCGTCGATGCCGAGCGAGGCCGGCGGGTTCTTGTACGCCTCCACCATCGGCTGGGTCGCCATCATCATCGCGATGCCGAAGAAGGCGTGGAACGGCATGCCCGCGAAGAGCTCCAGCATCCGCATCACGTAGCCGGGCCGGTGCGGGCCCGGGTCCACGCCCATGATCGGCCAGAAGAAGACCAGGCCGACCGCGAGGAAGTGGACCATCATCGCGATGTGCCCGGGCTTCGACGCCATCAGGGTGTCGAAGAGCGAGGTGAAGTAGAGGCCGTAGAGGCTGGCAATGAACATGCTGATGGTGAACACGGGGTGCGTGATGATCCGCATGTACCGGCTGTGCAGCAGCTTCAGCAGCAGCTCGCGCGGGCCGAGCGAGCCGCGCCCGGCCACCGGGAGGGCCCGCAGCGCCAGCGTCACCGGCGCGCCGAGCAGCAGCAGGATCGGCGAGACCATGGAGATCACCATGTGCTGCACCATGTGCACGCTGAACATGACCATGCCGTAGTCGTTCAGCTTGGTGCACATCACCAGGGCGATGGTCAGCACGCCCACCGTGAAGAGGACGGTCCGGGCGACCGGCCAGGCGTCACCGCGCTTCCGCAGCCGGGCGACCGCCCACCCGTACAGACCGAGCGCCGCGAGGCAGCCGATCAGGAAGAAGAGGTCGGGAGAGAACTCCAGGCCCCGCCCCAGCGTGAACGGCGGCAGATCCGTGGTCATGCCGTGCCCGCTGTGATCCATCGCTTACTCCTGGAGCCCATTGCGCGCCGAGCCCGTTTCGCGCTTGTTGTCCGCACCAGACTAGAACCGCCCCCCGGGGCGCGCGCCCCCGGGGGGGGGGGTGGGGGGCCCGGGGGGGGCGCGCCACCCCACGGCCCCCGCGGGGCCGGGC
>NZ_JBHYKM010000111.1:23124-26316 GCF_042741435.1 Streptomyces sp. NPDC058955
TTACCACCCGTAACACCCGGGAGCCCAGTGCGCCCCCAGCCCTTAGGGCGTTGGGGCCCGCCCCCTCCAACCCCCCCCCCCGGCCCCCCCCCCCCCCGGGGGGCGGGTGTGGCGCGCGCGTGGCGTCAGAGCACGCACTCGGCCTCGGCGTAGCGGTCCTCGGGGACCGTCTTCAGCGTCTCCACGGCCTGCGCCAGCGGGACCATGACGATGTCGGTGCCGCGCAGCGAGGTCAGCATGCCGAACTCGCCGCGGTGCGCGGCCTCGACCGCGTGCCAGCCGAAGCGGGTGGCGAGGACGCGGTCGTACGCGGTGGGGGTGCCGCCGCGCTGGACGTGGCCGAGGATGACCGGGCGGGCCTCCTTGCCGAGCCGGCGCTCCAGCTCGACGGAGAGCTGGTTGGCGACGCCGGTGAACCGCTCGTGGCCGTAGATGTCGGTGCCGGCGGTCTTGAAGTCCATGGAGGAGCCCTCGCGCGGCTTCGCGCCCTCGGCGACCACGACGATCGCGAACCGCTTGCCGTCCTCGAAGCGGGCGCCGACCCGGGAGGTCAGCTCGTCGATGTCGAAGGGGCGCTCCGGGACGACGACGGCGTGGGCGCCGGCGGCCATGCCCGAGTGCAGGGCTATCCAGCCGGTGTGACGGCCCATGACCTCGACGACGAGGACGCGCTGGTGGGACTCGGCGGTGGTCTTCAGCCGGTCGAGGGCCTCGGTGGCGACGGTGACGGCGGTGTCGAAGCCGAAGGTGACGTCGGTCGAGGCGATGTCGTTGTCGATGGTCTTCGGGACGCCGACGATGGGGAGGCCGGCCTCGGAGAGGAGGTTGGCGGCCTTGAGGGTGCCCTCGCCGCCGATCGGGATGATCGCGTCGAGGCCGAGGTCGGCGACGTGGCCCTTGGCCCGCTCGACCCCGTCGACGAGGTGGGCGGGCTGGACGCGGGAGGAGCCGAGGATGGTGCCGCCGCGGGCGAGGATGCCGCCGACCGCGTCGAGGTCGAGCTTCCGGTAGTCGCACTCCAGGAGGCCCTTCCACCCGTCGTGGAAGCCGATGACCTCGTCACCGTGGTCGACGACGGCCCGGTGCACGACGGAACGGATGACGGCGTTCAGACCGGGGCAGTCTCCGCCGGAGGTGAGCACACCAATGCGCATAGCCCAAAAACCTTTGCAACGTGGGCCGACTCCCGGACCACGTCGTCCGGCTGGATCCCCGCCACCCTATCGTTGCCGGGTGGCGGGGCCGAACCGGATGTCCGCAGATTGGACACCGTATTTACTTACGAATCCAATGTGCGCTAGGCCGCTCAGAAGTGCAGGTCCGAGGGCCTTCTGGCGATCCGTCAGGCGGGCTGCGAGGCGGCCGCGATGCGCTCGGCGCGCAGCGCCTCGTACCACCGGTCGTCGGTCGGCGGCAGCGCGTTGACGTCGAGGGCCAGCTTCAGGAGCAGGTCCGCGATCTGCGGGTTGCGGGCCATCACGGGACCGTGCATGTAGGTGCCGAAGACGGTGTCGTTGTACGCGCCCTCGGTGCCGTCGCCGGTGCCGTTGCCGTTGCCGAAGACGGTCCGCGCGAAGGGGCGGGCCGTCGGGCCGAGGTGGGTGACGCCCTGGTGGTTCTCGAAGCCGGTCAGCTGGGGGAGGCCCAGGTGCGGGTCGATGTCGGCGAGCACGTCGCCGACGCAGCGGGCGCCCTCGCCGCGGACCGTGGTGACGTCGAGCAGGCCGAGGCCCGGCTCGCGCGCCCCGAGGTCGTTGATGAACTCGTGGCCCAGGATCTGGTAGCCGGCGCAGACCGAGAAGATGATCGCGCCGTTGGAGGCGGCCCGGGAGAGGCCGCCGTCACGGCGCAGCCGCTCGGCCGCGAGCCGCTGCGGCCGGTCCTCGCCGCCGCCGATCAGGTAGATGTCGCCGGAGGTGGGGACCGGCTGGTCGCTGCGGACGTCGACGCGGTCGACGTGCAGGCCGCGCTGGCGGGCGCGGCGCTCGACGACGAGGACGTTGCCCTGGTCGCCGTAGGTGCTGAGGAGGTCGGGGTAGACCCAGACCACACGCAGGCTGCTGTCACTCATGCTGCCACTCCTTCTGCGAGGCCGGGCGGGGTCAGTTGCCGACACGGCGGCGTACGTCCTGGAAGGCGGTGTAGTTGGCGATCAGCTCGATCTGGCCGGGCGGGGCCATGGCGACCGCCTCGTCGAGCGTGTCGCAGACGCGGAAGTCCACGCCCGCGACCTCCAGGCGGACCGCGAGGTCGAGCCGTCGGTCGCCGATGACCATGATCGGGTGGCCGGCGAGCCGGCCGTAGTCGACGTCCCAGAGCCAGGAGGTGTCGGTGCCATCGGCGCCGCGCGCGTTGACCGAGAGGATCACCGGCGTCGGCGGCGGGTCGATCAGCGAGAACGTCTCCAGCCAGCCGGCCGGGTTCTTCGCGAGCAGCAGCCGCAGCTGCCGGTCCTGGAAGGAGACCACGTCGTAGCGGCCGGCCACGGCCTGCACCTGGTACATGCGCTCCAGGGCGACCTGCGGCGGGACGCCGAAGACGGCGGCGACGGCGGCCGAGGTGGCGGCGTTCGCCTTGTTGGCGCGGCCGGGCAGCTGGAGCCGGATGGGCCAGGCCGAGCCGTGCGGGTCGAGCACGTGGTCGCCGCTGAGCGCCCAGCTCGGGGCGGGACGGCGGAAGCCGCACTCGCCGCAGAACCAGTCGTCGCCGGGGCGCTGGAGGACGCCGCCGCAGGAGGGGCACGACCAGGCGTCGTCCTTCCACTCCTGGCCGACCGCGACCCACACCACGTTGGGGGAGGAGGAGGCGGCCCAGACGATCAGCGGGTCGTCGGCGTTGGCGATGACGACGGCCTTGGAGCCGTTCAGGCCCTCGCGCCACTTCTCGGCGAGCATCCGCGTCTCGGCGGCGCGGTCGAGCTGGTCGCGGGAGAGGTTGAGCAGCGCGATCGCCTTGGGGGTGGTGTCGCGGGCGACGCCGGCGAGGTACTTCTCGTCGACCTCGATCACGCCGAACCGGGCGTCGCTTCCGCCGGCGAGGGCGGAGGTGATGCCCGCGGGCATGTTGGCGCCGAGGGCGTTGGAGACCACCCGGGCGCGGGGCCCGGGCCCCGCCGCGCGCCACCCGGGAGGGGGGGGGGTTTGCTGTGGGGGGGGCCACCGGTGGGGTTTAAAAAAAAAACCAACCCCCAGA
>NZ_JBHYKM010000112.1:0-1578 GCF_042741435.1 Streptomyces sp. NPDC058955
ACCCCCGCCCGCCGCTGCCCGCGGCGGCCCGCCGCCGGCTCGACCCGCTGCTCGCGGGCCGTGCCGCGCCCGCCCCCTCGGGCGGCCGCCGCGGCACCGCGCCGGACCTCGCCGAACTGCTGCCGCAGTGGCTGGCGCTGGCCGTGGAGCGCGGGTTCAAGGCGCCGGCCGCCGCGCTGCCGGCGCTGCTCGACGCGGCGCGGGCCCGCACCGATCTGCGGCCCCAGGCGCTGGCGCTCGCCGGGCCGCGCGGGCTGTGGCTGGCCGGGCTCAACCCGGACTGGCGGTTCGCGCTGCGGGGCGGCGGCGCGGGCGGCACGCTGCCGGACCCGGAGGACGCCGACGCGGTGCGGGAGCTGTGGGAGGAGGGCCTGTTCGCGGAGCGGGTCGCGCTGCTCGGAGCCGTACGGGCGAAGGATCCGGTGGCCGGGCGGGCCCTGCTCGCGGGGACCTGGTCCGGGGAGCGGGCCGAGGACCGGCTGATGTTCCTGGACTCGCTGCGCGCGGGCCTCTCGGCGGCGGACGAGGAGTTCCTGGAGGCGGCCCTCGCCGACCGCAGCCGCAATGTCCGGGCGACCGCCGCCGAGCTGCTGTCCGCGCTGCCGGGCTCGGCGCTCGCGGGCCGCATGGCGGACCGGGCGGTGACCTGCGTGGGCCTGGACCGGACGGCGGCCGTGCCGACGGTCGTCGTGGAGGCGCCGCACGAGTGCGACGAGGAGATGCGGCGGGACGGTGTGACGGCGGTGCCCCCGTCGGGGCGGGGCGAGCGGTCCTGGTGGCTGGGGCAGCTGGTGGAGGCGGCACCGCTGTCCTGCTGGCCGGCCCGGTTCGGCGGGCGTACGCCGGAGGAGATCGTGGCGCTGCCGGTCGCCGACGACTGGCAGGCGGAGCTGCACGCGGCCTGGTGCCGGGCGGCGGTGCGGCAGCGGGACGCGGCCTGGTCGCGGGCGCTGCTCGGCGCCCCGTCGGTGCCGCCGGCGACGGGCCCCGGCACCTCCTCGCTGGCCGAGCGGGCACAGCTGCTGGCGACCCTGGATCCGGCGGAGCGGGCCGTCTGGGTGGCGGCGTTCGTGGCGGCGCACGGCCTGTCGGAGGCGTTCCAGCTGCTCGGGGTCTGCGCGGTGCCGTGGGCGGAGCCGCTGGGCGAGGCAGTGATCGACGCCCTGGACATCGCGCGGGACGCGGGCAGCTATCCGTGGAGCTTCAGCGGGGTGATGGGGCTCGCGGAGCGCTGCCTCTCCCCCACGGCCGCCCGGCAGCTGGAGGCGCTGGCCGCCGCGGTCCCGGAGGCCGAGGACGCCTCGCCGGGAGCGGGCGCGTACTGGGCGGAGGCGTTCCAGCGGCTGGTGGCGACGCTGGACCTGCGCGCCCGGATGCGCGCGGAGCTGGACGGTCCGGACGCCTGAGCCCGGGGGCGGGTACGCGGACCGGGGGGGGGGGCGGCGCGCGCGGCGCGCGGGGGCGCGGCGGGGGCCCGGGGCCGCGCCCGGCGGCGGCGCCGCCCCCCGCGATGGGGGGACCGGGCTCGGTGGGGGGACCGCGCTCGCCTGCCTCCAGTCGGCCAACCACGAGGTGGGC
>NZ_JBHYKM010000112.1:1588-12205 GCF_042741435.1 Streptomyces sp. NPDC058955
TCGCCGGGGGGGGGGTTCGGGGCCGGGCGGGTCCCCCGGGGGGGGGGGGCGCCGGCCGTTCGGGTCCGGGCGGGTGTCAGGCGGCCGTCACGCGGACGTTCGCGTTCACCCAGTCGACGATCGACGCGGTCGTGGCGCCCGGCGTGAAGATCTCCGCGACGCCCTTCTCCTTCAGCGGCGGGATGTCCGCGTCGGGGATGATGCCGCCGCCGAAGACCTTGATGTCCTCGGCGTCGCGCTCCTTGAGGAGCTCGATGACCTTGACGAAGAGCGTGTTGTGCGCGCCCGAGAGGATCGAGAGGCCGATCGCGTCGGCGTCCTCCTGGATCGCGGTGTCGACGATCTGCTCGGGCGTCTGGTGCAGCCCGGTGTAGATCACCTCCATGCCGGCGTCGCGCAGGGCGCGCGCGATGACCTTGGCCCCGCGATCGTGGCCGTCGAGACCCGGCTTGGCGACGACCACGCGGATCGGACCGGTCACACCCATCACTGCCTCCACATGCGACCCCCGCGCAACTGTGCCGGGGAGGTGAACGAACGTTATCGACAGCATCCCGCAACGGGCCGTTTCGCGGTGCCCGGCGAGGGGGAAATCACACGTGGGACACGTTCGTTCCGCGGCCCGCCCCGCTCCGGCCCTCCTCCTGGGCCACTCCAGCCGCCCGCGGGGCCGGTCGCGAAAGGAGCCGCGACGCCGTCGCCGGGGCTCCGTGCCGTCGTCCGTACGGCACGGGGGTCCGGCGCTCCGGTGTACCGCCCGGCCCCATGCCGCACGGGAGGTCGGCGATGGAGCTCGCCAAGGTCACCGCCCTGCTGAGGGCGACCACCCTCGAAGCCGCCGTCCTCACCGGCCGGCTCGTCCTCTATCCGTCGGGGCTCGTCTCCGGGCGGCCCGACCCGGGCGCGCCGGCCGACGGCCCGGCCGTGGCCGCCGCGGACGGCGGCGGGCGTCCGGTCGTGCTGCTGCACGGCTTCGTCGACAACCGCTCCGTCTTCCTGCTGCTGCGCCGCGCGCTCGCCCGACACGGCCGCACCCGGGTCGAGTGCCTCGACTACTCCCCGTTCACCGGCGATCTGCGGACCGCCGCGGAGGAGCTGGGGCGGCGGGTCGACGCGATCCGGGACCGCACCGGCCGGGCCGAGGTGGACCTGGTGGGGCACAGCCTGGGCGGGCTGATCGCCCGTTATTACGTACAGCGGCTGGGCGGTGACGCACGGGTGCGGACGCTGGTCACGCTCGGCACCCCGCACGCGGGCACGACGGTCGGGACGCCGCTCGCCGACGCGCACCCGCTGGTGCGGCAGATGCGGCCGGGGTCGGAGGTGCTGCGGGAGCTGGCCGCCCCGGCGCCGGGCTGCCGGACGCGGTTCGTGAGCTTCTGGAGCGACCTGGACCGGATCATGGTGCCGGTGGAGACGGCCCGTCTCGACCACCCGGACCTGGTGGTCCACAACGTGCGGGTGAGCGGGATCGGCCATCTCGCGCTGCCGGTGCATCCGACGGTGGCCGCCGGGATCCTGGAGGCCCTGGATGCCGGTGGGGCGGAGGAGGCGGCGGACGAGGGGGCCGCCTCGGTGGCCTGACGCCCCCGTGCGGGGCGACACCCCCGACACCGTTCTTCGAACGTTCCTCGAACACAAGGCCAAAGCTCTGTGCGTGAGCTGGCGAAACACGGCCGATTGCCCGTTTCCTGCGCCCGCCGACCCTTCCGAAGATTGTCGGTCCCGCATACCGCCGGGTACAGTCGCGCCACTGCTTCCCCCCGGGACACCCCCTGTCGGGCCCGCCCCGGACTGGTTCTGCTGCCGAGGCGAGAGAGACGTTGGTGAACGACCAGCACCCCCACGCCGGGTACGCCGGAGACGGCGCCCACTCCACCGGCAGCTTCGCGACCGACCCGCTCTTCGGCTCCTGGTCCGACACCGGGCAGGCCGGCCACAGCGGGCAGTGGGACCTCGGCCAGTACGCCGCCACCGGCGCGTACGACATGACGGGCCAGTGGGACACCACCGGCCAGTGGACCACCACCACCGCCACCGTCACGGACCCCTACGCGACGGCGACGCCGTACAGGCAGCACGAGCAGTACGACACCACCGGCCAGTGGGACGCCTCCGCCTGGACCGCGGCCCAGCACACCGGCCAGTACGAGACCCTCCACTCCGGCGGCTACGCGGCGCAGGGCGCCTACGGGCACGAGGCGTACGACACCACCGGCCAGTGGGCCGCCCCCGCCTTCGCGACCGACACCGGCGCCTACGACGCCACCGCCTGGAACCAGGCCGCCGACCTGGCCGAGCCGGTCGTCCCCCAGCAGTACGTCCCGGGGACCGAACGCGTCGACCACACCGCCGAGTTCGAGTTCGCCTACGAGCCCGTGCCCGAGCCCGAGACGGCGTACGAACCCGAGGCGACGCCGTACGAGCCCGAGGCGGCCTACGAGACCGAGGCCGCGTACGCACCCGAGGCGGGCTACGAGGCCGAGACGTACGAGACCGAGACCTACGAGCCGGTCGCCTACGACGCGTCCGAGGACGAGGTCCCCGCGCCCGCCGCCGAGGTCCGCACCGACGCCGCCACCGCCGCCCGTCCCGTACGCCGCTCCGCCGGCGGGAGCCGCGCCCGCCGCCGTACCCCCGCCAAGCGCTCCGCCCTGCTGACCGTCGCCGTCCCCTCCGCCTGCGTCATGGGCGTCGCCGGCATCGCCGCCGCCTCCGTCAGCGGCCTCACCGGCGCCGACACCGAGGGCCCGCAGCAGAAGAACACCACCGCGCTCGCCGCCGCCGACCCGGCCGCCGTGAAGCAGGTCCCCGCCAACACCGCCCTGGACACCCAGCTCAGCGCCCTCGACGCCGACGTCCGCGACTTCGGCGACCGCGCCAGCCGCACCCAGGAGCGCATCGACCTCAAGGCCCGCCAGGCCGCCGAGAAGAAGAAGCGCGAGGAGGAGGCCGCCCGCAAGGAGGCCATGCGGCCCAAGTTCATGCTGCCGGTGAAGCTGCACCAGCTCAGCGCCCGCTTCGGCCAGTCCGGCGTCAACTGGATGTCCGTGCACACCGGCATCGACTTCCCCGTGCAGTACGGCACCCCCGTCATGGCCGCGACCGACGGCACCGTCCGCACCCAGTGGAACCCCGCCTACGGCAACATGGCGATCGTGACCGCCGCCGACGGCACCGAGACCTGGTACTGCCACCTCAGCAGCACCAAGATCCGCTGGGGCCAGGTCAAGGCCGGCGACGTCATCGCCTACTCCGGCAACTCCGGGAACTCCACCGGCCCCCACCTCCACTTCGAGGTGCGCCCCGGCGGCGGCTCCGCGATCGACCCGCTGTCCTGGCTCCGCAGCCACGGCCTCGACCCGACGAGCTGACACCCCGCGCACGCGGAAGGGGCCCGGTCCGATGGACCAGGCCCCTTCCCGTACCGCTACAGCTTCTCGACCGGCGCGTACCGCAGCAGCAGCCGCTTCGGCTTCTCGTCGCCGAAGTCGATCGTCGCCTGCGCGTCCGAGCCCCCGCCCGTCACCGCGAGGACGGTGCCGAGGCCGAACTGGTCGTGGGTCACCCGGTCGCCGACCGTCAGCGCGACCACCGGCTTCTCCGAGCCCGCGCGGCGCGTCGCGAAACCGGACGGGCCGGAGCGGGCGCGCGACGAGGAGAGCGAGGACGTCAGCGAGGAGGCGATCCCCGACGTCGGACCCGCCGGCTTCGCCACCGGCCCCGTCCGCTTCCACTCCAGGTACGCGGGCGGGATCTCCTCCAGGAAGCGGGAGGCCGGGTTGTACGAGGGCTGGCCCCAGGCGCTGCGCATCGACGAGCGGGTCAGGTACAGCCGCTCGCGGGCGCGGGTGATGCCCACGTACGCCAGGCGCCGCTCCTCCTCCAGCTCCTTGGTCTGGCCGAGGGCCCGCATGTGCGGGAAGACGCCGTCCTCCATGCCGGTGAGGAAGACCACCGGGAACTCCAGGCCCTTCGCGGTGTGCAGGGTCATCAGCGTGATGACGCCCGACCCCTCCTCGTCCTCGTCCGGGATCTGGTCGGAGTCGGCGACCAGCGCCACCTTCTCCAGGAACTCGGCGAGCGTGCCCGCGCCTTCCTCTTCGCCGCGCTCCTGCTCGAACTCCAGGGCCACGGCGGCGAGTTCCTGCAGGTTCTCGATCCGGGTCTCGTCCTGCGGGTCGGTGGAGGCCTGGAGCTCGGCCAGATAGCCGGTCCGCTCCAGGACCGCCTCCAGGACGACGGCGGGGCCCGCGCCGGACTCGGCGATGGTGCGCAGCTCGTCCATGAGCGCGTTGAACCGCTTCACGGCGTTGGCCGAGCGGGCGGCCATGCCGTACGCCTCGTCGACCCGCTTGAGGGCCTGCGGGAAGGTGATCTTCTCCCGCAGGGAGAGGGCGTCGATCATCGCCTCGGCGCGCTCGCCGATGCCGCGCTTGGGCACGTTGAGGATCCGGCGCAGCGGCACGTTGTCCTCGGGGTTGGCGAGGACGCGCAGGTAGGCGAGGACGTCCCGGACCTCCTTGCGCTCGTAGAAGCGCACGCCGCCGACGACCTTGTAGGGCAGGCCGACGCGGATGAAGATCTCCTCGAAGACCCGGGACTGGGCGTTGGTCCGGTAGAAGACCGCCACGTCGCCGGCCTTCGCCTCGCCCTTGTCCGTCAGCCGGTCGATCTCGTCGGCGACGAACTGGGCCTCGTCGTGCTCGGTGTCCGCGACGTAGCCGGTGATCTGCGCGCCCGCGCCCGCGTTGGTCCACAGGTTCTTGGGGCGGCGCGACTCGTTGCGCTCGATGACCGCGTTGGCCGCGGAGAGGATCGTCTGGGTGGAGCGGTAGTTCTGCTCCAGCAGGATCGTCGTCGCGTCCGGGTAGTCCTCCTCGAACTGGAGGATGTTGCGGATGGTGGCGCCGCGGAAGGCGTAGATCGACTGGTCGGCGTCGCCGACGACGCACAGCTCGGCCGGGCCGAGGTCCTCGTAGCCGGTGCCGACCAGCTCGCGGACGAGGGTGTACTGGGCGTGGTTGGTGTCCTGGTACTCGTCGACGAGGACGTGCCGGAAGCGGCGGCGGTAGTGCTCGGCGACGTCCGGGAACGCCTGGAGCAGGTGGACCGTCGTCATGATGATGTCGTCGAAGTCCAGCGCGTTCGCCTCGCGCAGGCGCGCCTGGTACATCCGGTACGCCTCGGCGAGGGTCTTCTCGAAGCCGTCGGCGGCCTGGTCGGCGAAGGACTCCTCGTCGATCAGCTCGTTCTTCAGGTTGGAGATCTTGGCGCTGAAGGACTTCGGCGGGAACTTCTTCGGGTCGAGGTCCAGGTCGCGGCAGACCAGCGCCATCAGGCGCTTGGAGTCGGCGGCGTCGTAGATCGAGAAGGACGAGGTGAAGCCGAGCCGCTTCGACTCGCGGCGCAGGATGCGGACGCAGGCGCTGTGGAAGGTCATCACCCACATCGCGGCGGCCCGCGGGCCGACCAGCTGCTCGACGCGCTCCTTCATCTCGCCGGCGGCCTTGTTGGTGAAGGTGATCGCCAGTATCTGGCCGGGGTGCACGTGCCGCGTGCCCAGGAGGTGGGCGATGCGGTGGGTGAGGACCCGGGTCTTGCCGGAGCCGGCGCCGGCCACGATGAGCAGCGGGGAGCCGGTGTGGACGACGGCGGCGCGCTGCTGCTCGTTCAGCCCCTCCAGCAGGGCGGCCGGGTCCACGGCGGGGCGGTGGGCGCCGTCGCGGTAGTACGGGTCACGGGGCGGGGGCGCGTCGAAGTGCTCCCCGAACAGGTCGTGCGGGACCTCCTCCGGGGCCGGGGCGCCGTGCTCGTCGTCCTCGGGCGGGGGCGGGACGTCCTCCGGGGAGTGGGACTGGAGGCCGGCCAGGAAGCTGTCGTCAAAGAGGCTGCTCATCGCCTCCCGAGTCTAGGACGCCGCGCCGACAACCGGGTCCGCCTTCGGCGTGCTCCCGGTGTGAGGGCGCACACCGGGGGCGCGCCGGGAGCCGGGCGGGAGCGCGCCGGGAGCCCACCGGGGGCACGCCGGGAGCCCGGCTCCGGGGGCCGGGGCCGGGCCCGGGAGCCGTCCGGGGCTCAGACCCAGAGGGTCGCGATGAAGATGTTCGCCGTGGTCAGACCGCCGACGGCGGCGAAGAGGCCCTTGTCCGCGGTCTCCTCGTCACGCTTGACGTAGACGATCCCGAGGATCACCACGAGGATCAGCAGCTTGATGCCGACCTTGAGGTTGTTCACCGTCTGGTCGTCGGCCTGGTTGAGGCCGACGAGCGCGACGCCGGTGACCAGCATGGTCAGCGCGCCGTGCAGCATGGCCGGGGTGAAGCGGGCCGTGCCGGCCCCGATCGCCTTCATCTGGGTGAGGAATCCGCCCAGCAGGGAGGCGATGCCGATGATGTGGAGCGCGACGAAGACATTGATGAGGACGTCCATGGGGCGGAGCCTAACCGGGCCCCTAGCACCGCTCCCCGGCCGGGTCCACCCACTCCCCCGCTTCGGTCGCCGGCCCCATGGAAACCATCGCCGACCGCCCCGGCGCACGAAAGGGAACGGTCCCTGGAGATCATCCGGCGCCAATAGCGGTCATCCCGCCGCCGGGGCGTGACCCCCGGGTCTAGCGTCCTGCCCCAGGTGGTCGGCTCCCCACCCCGCCGGATCACCCGGCGGTGCCGGCCGCCCCCGCCGGAGAACCCCGGCGGCGGCCCGTCTCCCCTGTGCGGTCCGCCGCCGGCCCCGGCCGGCACCGTCCCCCACAGGGAGAGGATGTGACCCGCCCTCGTGGCAGCTCACCGAAAACCCCGGCCGTCCTCGCTCGGCCGCCCCGCGGCCCGCACGGCCGCCACGCTCGCCCTGGCCTCGGCCGCCACCGCCACCCTCTTCGAGGGATCGGGACACGCCGACCCGGCCCGCCCCGACCGCACCCCCGCCCAGGTCAGGGCCGAGGTCGACCGGCTCTACCAGGAGGCCGAGGCCGCCACCGAGCGGTACAACGGCGCGAAGGAACAGGCCGACGCGGCCCGCACCTCCTTCGACGAGCTCCGCGACGAGGCCGCCCGCCGCACCGAGCGGCTCAACACCGCCCGCCGCAGCCTCGGGGCCGTCGCCGCCGCCCAGTACCGCTCCGGCGGACTCGACCCGGCCGTCCAGCTCGCCCTCACCTCGGACCCCGACCAGTACCTGGAGCGGGCCGCCCTCGCCGAGAAGGCCGGCGACCGGCAGGCCGCCGCCATCACCGCCGTACGCCGGGAG
The DNA here is from genome assembly GCF_042741435.1 of Streptomyces sp. NPDC058955. Lineage (NCBI taxonomy): Bacteria > Bacillati > Actinomycetota > Actinomycetes > Kitasatosporales > Streptomycetaceae > Streptomyces > Streptomyces sp. NPDC058955. Next base: position 8,837 of record NZ_JBHYKM010000112.1, read on the forward strand.
CTGTCCGCCCTCGCCCAGCTGCGCGCCGAATCCGCCGGCCGGCTCACCGCGCTGCGCGGCCACGAGGCCGAGCTGCGCCGCCAGAAGGCCACTGTCCTCGGCAAGCTCACCGCCGCGCGGGAACTCCTCGCCCGGCTCACCGCCGAGGAGCGGGCCCGGTACGAGGCGGCCGTCGCCGCCCGCACGACCGCGCCGGCCACGACGACCGCCACGGCCCGCCCCGGTACCACCGGCGCCTCTGTCACCGGCGCCGCCGCCACCGGCTCCACGGCCCGCGCGGACCGCGGCTCCGGCGACCGGGCCCCGGTGGCCGCCCCCACCGGCCGCGCCTCCGCCGCCATCTCCTTCGCCCACGCCCAGCTCGGCAAACCCTACGTCTGGGGCGCCACTGGTCCCTCGGCGTACGACTGCTCGGGCCTCACCCAGGCCGCCTGGCGCGCCGCCGGGGTCTCCCTGCCGCGCACCACGTACACCCAGATCAACGCCGGGCGGCGGGTCTCCCGCTCCGAGCTGGCCCCGGGCGACCTGGTCTTCTTCTACTCCGGGATCAGCCACGTGGGCCTCTACATCGGCGGCGGCCAGATGATCCACGCGCCCCGGCCGGGCGCCCCGATCCGGATCGCGCCGATCGACGAGATGCCCTTCGCGGGCGCCACCCGCGTCGCCTGACCCCCGCCGGACCCGGGGTCCCTCAGACCAGCCGGCGCGCGGCGGCCCAGCGGGTCAGCTCGTGCCGGTTGGAGAGCTGGAGCTTGCGGAGCACCGCGGAGACGTGCGACTCGACGGTCTTCACCGAGATGTAGAGCTGCTTGGCGACCTCCTTGTACGCGTAGCCCCGGGCGATCAGCCGCAGCACCTCGCGCTCCCGCTGGGTCAGCCGGTCCAGGTCCTCGTCCACCGGGGGCGCGTCGGTGGAGGCGAAGGCGTCCAGGACGAAGCCGGCCAGGCGCGGGGAGAAGACGGCGTCGCCCTCCTGGACCCGGAAGATCGAGTCCACCAGGTCGTCACCGGTGATCGTCTTGGTGACGTAGCCACGGGCGCCTCCCCGGATCACCCCGATCACGTCCTCCGCCGCGTCCGAGACGGAGAGCGCGAGGAAGCGGACCGGGTCCTCGGCGGCCGCCATCACCCCGGCGCAGCGGCGCAGCACCTCGACCCCGCCGCCGCCGGGCAGGTGCACGTCGAGGAGGACGACCTCCGGCCTGGTCGCGGTGATCACGGTGACCGCCTGGTCGACGTCGGCGGCCTCGCCGACGACCTCGACCCCGGTGATGTCGGTCCGGCCGATCTCGGCCTGCACCCCGGTGCGGAACATGCGGTGGTCGTCGACGAGGACGACCCGCACCCGGCGGCCGGCCCCGCCCGCCGTGCCCGGCCCCGTCGCCCCGTCGGCCCCGGTCGTCGCCCCGGTCTCGTCGCTCATCCGTCCGCCCTCTCCATCTCCAGCTCGACCTCGGTGCCCCCGCCCGGCACGGCCCGCAGCCGGGCCGTGCCGCCGTTGCGCTGCATCCGGCCGATGATCGATTCTCGTACGCCCATTCTGTCCTCGGGGACCTCGTCCAGGTCGAACCCGGGGCCGCGGTCGCGCACCGACACGAAGACCGTGCGCCCCTCCACCTCCGCGTACACCTGGACCGCCCCGCCCTCGCCACCGTACTTCGCGGCGTTGACCATCGCCTCGCGCGCGGCCTGCATCTGCGCGGTCAGCTTCTCGTCGAGGGGGCAGTCGCCGACGACCACGACCTCCAGCGGCACCCCGTGCTTGTCCTCGACCTCGGCGGCGGCCCGCTTCACCGCCTCGGCGAGGGTCGCCGGCTCCTCGTCCTTGCCGGTGCCCTCCGGCTTGTACAGCCAGTTCCGCAGCTCCCGCTCCTGGGCGCGGGCGAGCCTGCGGACCTCGCCGGCGTCGTCGGCGTTGCGCTGGATCAGGGTGAGGGTGTGCAGCACGGAGTCGTGGACGTGGGCGGCGACCTCGGCCCGCTCCTGGGCGCGGATGCGCAGGGTCCGCTCGGCGGTGAGGTCCTGCGACATCCGTATCAGCCAGGGGCCGGCGAGCAGCGCTATGCCGGTGAGGACGGCGACGGCGGCGGTCAGCGCGGTGCCGATCTGGGCGACGGAGCCGCGCACGACCACGAAGACGGCGAGGCCGGTGCCGACCAGGGCCACGCCGACCAGCCCCCGCACGAGATGGAAGCCGCGCCCGTGCGTGACCGCCCGCCCGGTCCAGGTGTCGCGGCGGGCGTTGTCGGCCTGCCGCCACACCAGGACGACGCCGACGCCGATGAGCATCGCCGGCCACACGTACCGGCCGGTCTCGCCGTCGATCCTCAGGTTCGTGATGAAGACGGACGCGCCGATCGCGAGGGCGACGAGGGCGACGATCTGGCCGCGGTCGGGTTTGCGGAGCCGGCGTCTGCCGTCCTCGGTGCGCTCGAAGACGGAGAGGGGCTCGCCCCGGCCGCCGACGCCGAGCGGGACGACGATCCAGAAGACCGCGTAGAGCAGCAGTCCGAGGCCCTCGGTGAACACGAGCACCGCGAAGACGGCGCGGACCCAGGCGACGGGCAGGCCGAGGTGTCCGGCGAGGCCGCGGGCGACACCGCCGAGCCACCGCCCGTCGGCGCTGCGGTAGAGCCTGCGCACGGGCGGTTCGTCGAGGTCGGTGACGCGAGCGGTTGCGGACATGCACCGATCGTCACACGTCCGGCCCTCCCGGGACATCAGGGTCGGCCCTGAGATCGCCCCCTGGTTCGCCTCGGGGTCGGCACCGGCGTGGCGCGGCGCCGAATATCAGGGTCGTGCCAGGGTCGTTCCCGGTGCCGTCCGGGGGTCACGGGCGGTCACCATGGACGCATGACGAGTTCGACGCCTTCGCGGCCCACGCAGCACGAGGCCCCACCGGTGGCCGGGGACGCCCCCGCGGCCCCGCCGCGCCGTTCGCGGACGAGCCGAGTGGTCGGCGGCGTCTGCGGCGGTCTCGGCCGGCACTTCGACATGGATCCGGTGATCTTCCGGATCGTGTTGGCGGTGCTGGCGGTGACGGGCGGCATCGGGCTGCTCTTCTACGGCTTCGCGTGGCTGCTGATCCCGCTCGTGGGCGAGGACGAGAGCGAGGGCAGACGGCTCCTGACCGGCCGGGTGTCCGGGGCCGCGCTCGCGGCGGTCCTGATGGCGCTGGTGGGCTGCGGGATCTTCCTGTCGATGCTGCGCACCAGCTCGATGGTGGGCTTCGCGGTGCTGCTGTCGCTGGTGACGGCCGGTGCCGCGTACTGGTCGCGGGGGGGGGGGGCCGCCGCCCCGCCGCGCGCGGCGCGGGGGGGGGGGGGGGCGCGGGGTCGGGCCCGCGCCGCGCCCCGCGGGGCCGCCCGC
>NZ_JBHYKM010000112.1:12215-19037 GCF_042741435.1 Streptomyces sp. NPDC058955
GGGGATTTGCCTGTCGATGTGGCCCACCCCCGCGGGGGGGGGCTGCGGGGTGCGGCGGACGCTGGTGCCGGCGGGTGCCGCGTCCTGGTGGCGCCGCCGCCCCGGCGCCGAGGAGGAGGCCGTGGGCGGTTTGGAGGCGCGGCCGAAGGCCCCGCATGCGCGGGTCCCGGTGCCGCCGGAGGCGAAGGCGCCGCCGCTGACGTACGTCGAGAGCCAGATGATGTCGTGGTGGCGGGACCCGATCGTGAAGGACGGTTCGACCGGCAAGGTGGCCTTCGGCTACATGTGGGGTCCGGTCGGGATCGTCGACGCGGAGGGCCGGGTCGGCGGCGAGGTGCCGAAGCCCGGCAGCCGGTGGGGCACGCCCTCGGATCCGGCGCGCCCGGAGCCGTCGGTGCGGCGCACTCCGTACTCGATCGCCGGCCTGGTGCATCTCCTCGCGCTGGCCGCGGCGGTCACGGGCACGGCCCTGACGTGGGAGTCGCAGCCGCTGGGCGTCAGCCTGGCGACGGGGCTCGCGGCGGCGCTGGCGGTGTTCGGTCTGGGTCTCGTCGTCAGCAGTTTCCTGGGCCGCACCGGGTTCGGCACGATCTTCCAGGTGGTGGTGACGGCGGCGCTGCTGGCCGGTGCCGTCGCGCTGCCGGAGAAGATCACCACGGAGTGGACGCGCCAGACGTGGACACCGGCCGCGGTGAGCGCGGTGGAGCCGCGGTACGACCTGGGCGCGGGGGTGGGGACGCTGGATCTGTCCCGGCTGTCGGTGCCCGAGGGGACGACGGTGACGACCGCGGTCGACGTGGGCGCGGGAAAGCTGGAGGTGGTCGTGCCGGAGAACGTGGTGGTGAAGCTGCACGCCCTGGTGGGTCTCGGTGATGTGCAGCTGCCCGGGGAGGCCGCCGACGACATCGACGTCTCCCCGGACCGCGACGAGACGCGGACGCTGAACCCGCCCGCCGGCACGGAGCCGGCGGGGACGTTGGACCTCTCGCTGGAGGTCGGTCTCGGACAGGTGGAGGTCACCCGTGCTGCTTCATGAGTTCCGTCCCGGCCGGCTGGTCGTCGGCCTGGCCGCGGTCGGCCTGGCCGGCGCCTACGGCGGGGACCTCGCCGGCTGGTGGGCGACCCCGTGGTGGCTGGCGATCCCGGTGATGTGCGGCGGGCTCGGCCTGGCCGGGCTGCTGACCTGGGTCGCCTACGGCCTGCGGCGCCGTTCGGCGAGAAGACGGTCGACGGAGAGCAGCGGGGCGCCGGCGAGCAGCAGCGGCAGCCAGGCGATGAGATAGGCGAGGTCGTTGCCGAGGTAGTACGGGTTCACCTGCCAGCTCACGGTGAGCCAGAGGCTCAGCGAGATGAGGGCGCCGCCGAGGGCGGCCACCCGGGCGAAGAGGCCGAGGAGGGTGCCGAGGCCGACGGCGAGCTCCCCGAAGGCGATGGCGTAGCCGAAGCCGGTGGGGCTGTTGAGGGCGAGGTCGACGAGCCACGGGACGGCCGAGGAGTCACGGACGCCGCGCATGGTCTCGCCGATGGAGCCGGTGCCGGTGTCGGCGAGGAAGGCCGGGTCGGTGAGCTTGTCGAGGCCGGCGTAGACGAAGGTGACGCCGAGGAAGATCCGGAGCGGGAGCAGGGCGTAGCGGGAGACGGTGGCCCTCCAGGCGTCCGCGCGGTCCCTCAGGGTGGGCCCGCCGGGGCGTTCCGTGTACGCGCTCATGATCGGTCACCTCTCCACACCCCGTACGACTGTTCGCGGACCGATTGTCTCCGCTTGTGCGGTGAAGGGACACAGGGAGGGGCCGGATGCTCAGTCGGCGACGTCGATCGTGATCCGGTCGGTCTCGAATCCGGCGGCGGTGACGACGGAGACCTCGACCCGGCCGGGCTCGACGTCGGCGGGGAGGGGCACGGTGAGGACGGTGTCGGTGGGGTTGGCGAAGCCGCCGGGGACGGGCACCAGGGGGACGTGGGCGTGGACGGCGCCGATCCGGACGACGAGCCGGGTCAGCGGGTCGGGGGCGGCGGCGCCGGGCGGGACGAAGCCGTGGCCGCGGATCTCGATGTCGTCGCCGACGCGGATGGGGGCGTCGAGGTCGCCGGCCTCGCGGGCGCGGACCACGGCGTGGAGGGCGGGCGGGCCGCCCTCGGTGCACTTGGCGGCGAGGTGCCAGGCGGCGGAGACGGCGACGAGGAGGGCGAGGGACCAGGGGGGCGCGGGGAGGCGGTCGGGGGCGGTGGCGAGCCGGACGGCGGCGAAGACGAGGACGGCGCCGGAGACGAGGACGTACTGGACGTCGGCGAGGTCGGCGCGGCCGTTGTCGTCGCAGAGGAGGTCGGCGGCGCGGGGCCGGTCGGCGCGGACCTTCTGGAGCCGTCGGCCGGCGATCCGGGTGGAGACGACGAACCGGGCGGTGACGGCGACGGCCGAGACGAGGGCGAGGACGGTGACGAGGGCGGCGGCGCCGGAGAGGCCGAAGGCGGTGGCGGTGAGCGAGCGGAGGGTGAGGAAGAGGAGGGTGTAGCAGAGGAAGAGGAGCCATGCGGCGGCGACGGCGCGGGTGGTGGAGAGCCGGTTGTCCTCGCCGGTGAGCGGGGCGAGGAGGCCGCCGCGGGCGCGGTGGGCGTGGGCGGCGGCGGTGAGGGGGACGGCGAGGAGGAGGGCGGTGCCGAGGCCGGCGGTGCGGGCGGCGGTCCAGCCGGTGCCGAGGGCGGTGAGGGCCTGGCCGAGCAGGAGGGCGAGGACGGCGGCCCAGATCGCGGCGAGGCTGCCGGTGCGGACGCGGGCGAGCCAGGCGAGGCCGGCCTCCCGGCCGTGGGCGGTCACGGCGCGGGCGGACTGGGCGAGTTCGTCGGAGACCCACTGGCGGGCGGCGACCGGGGAGTGGGCGACGGCGGCGGGGACGCCGTGGCCGGCGGCAAGTTCCTCGCGGCGGGCGAGGAAGGCGGCGACGGCGCGGCGGTGGCCGGTCTCGCCGCAGTGGGCGCAGCCGGCGCAGGCCGTCGGGTGGTCGCCGGCGCCGTGGCGCCCGCCGTACTGTCTCGCCTCTTGAACCGCCACGGTGCCGTCACTTCCCGAGTTTCCGAGCTCAACTTGGCGTTGATTCCTCGGAATTGTGCCGCACCGAGGGGGCTCGGGAGGGCCGCGCGCGCCCCGCGGGAGAGTGATTGCCGCGCCATCCCATTGACGTACAGAAGGGTGAAGCGATGGTGTTACGACAGGAGTTCGGGCTCCGCTCGGCTGATCCTGCGCCAGAGCGGCTGGTAGTTGATCCAGGCGACGAGGTCGCTGCCGAGCTGTTCGCGGGTGGCGACGGCGTCCTTGTGGTCGATGAGGACGGGTTTGCCGGCGGCGCGGGCGGCGAGCTGGATGCGGGCGCAGCGGTCCATGGCGATGAACCACCAGGCGGCGGCGTCGACGGAGGAGCCGACGGTGAGGAGGCCGTGGTTGCGCAGGACGATGCCCTTGAAGGGGCCGAGGGCGACGGCGACGCGGCGGGCCTCCTCGGCGTCGACGGTGACGCCGGTGTAGGCGTCGTAGAGGGCGTGGTCCTGGTAGAAGGCGCAGGCTTCCTGGGTGAGGGGGTCGAGGAGTTCGCCGAGGGCGGCGAGGGCGCGGCCGTGGGTGGAGTGGGTGTGGGCGACGGCGACGGCGTCCGGGCGGGCGCGGTGGACGGCGGCATGGACGGTGAAGGCGGCCTGGTTGACGTGCTGGCCGCCGAGGACGACCTGGCCCTCGCCGTTGGCGAGGACGAGGTCGCTCGCGGTGAGGTCGCCGAAGGGCGCGCCGAAGGGGTTCACCCAGTAGCAGTCGTCGTACTCGGGGTCGCGGACCGTGATGTGGCCGGAGACGCCCTCCTCGTACCCGAGCCGTCCGAAGAGCCGGAGGGCGCCGGCGAGCCGCTGTTTGCGGTGGGCGCGTTCCTCCTCGACCGTCGCGTGGACGGGCGGCATGGCGAAGTGGAGCCGGTCGACGGGGACGGGGGCCGGTATCTCGGTCATGCGCCGGAAGGTAACGCCCGGCCGGTCAAGTCACCAGAGTCCGGACGTGAACACGGCGAAGCCGCCGCCCTTCGCGGGGGCGGCGGCTTCGGCCGGGCTCAGGGAGCGGGAGGGGTCACTCCCACTCGATGGTGCCCGGGGGCTTGCTGGTGACGTCGAGGACGACGCGGTTGACGTCGGCGACCTCGTTGGTGATGCGGGTCGAGATCTTGGCGAGGACCTCGTAGGGCAGGCGGGACCAGTCGGCCGTCATGGCGTCCTCGGAGGAGACCGGGCGCAGGACGATCGGGTGGCCGTAGGTGCGGCCGTCGCCCTGGACGCCGACGGAGCGGACGTCGGCGAGCAGCACGACCGGGCACTGCCAGATCTCGCGGTCGAGACCGGCGGCGGTCAGCTCCTCGCGGGCGATGGCGTCGGCCTCGCGGAGCAGGTCCAGGCGCTCCTTGGTGACCTCGCCGACGATGCGGATGCCGAGGCCGGGGCCGGGGAAGGGCTGCCGCTGGACGATCTCCTCGGGCAGGCCGAGCTCCTGGCCGACCATCCGGACCTCGTCCTTGAAGAGCTGCCGCAGCGGCTCGACGAGCTCGAACTCGATGTCCTCGGGGAGGCCGCCCACGTTGTGGTGGGACTTGATGTTGGCGGTGCCGGTGCCGCCGCCGGACTCGACGATGTCCGGGTAGAGGGTGCCCTGCACGAGGAAGGCGACCTCGGGGCCCTCCTCCTGGAGGATCTCCAGCTGCGCCTGCTCGAAGACGCGGATGAACTCGCGGCCGATGATCTTGCGCTTGGTCTCCGGGTCGGAGACGCCAGCGAGGGCGTCGAGGAAGCGCTTCTCCGCGTCGACGACGACCAGGCGGGCGCCGGTCGCGGCGACGAAGTCCTTCTCGACCTGCTCGGTCTCGCCCTTGCGCATCAGGCCGTGGTCGACGTAGACGCAGGTGAGCTGGTCGCCGATGGCCTTCTGGACGAGGGCCGCGGCCACGGCGGAGTCGACGCCGCCGGAGAGGCCGCAGATGGCGCGCTTGTCGCCGACCTGGGCGCGGATGGCGGCGACCTGCTCCTCGATGACGTTGCCGGTCGTCCAGGAGGGCTCGATGCCGGCGCCGCGGTAGAGGAAGTGCTCCAGGATCTGCTGGCCGTGCGTGGAGTGCAGCACCTCGGGGTGGTACTGGACGCCGTAGAGCTTCTTCTCGTCGTTCTCGAAGGCGGCGACCGGGACCACGTCGGTGGAGGCGGTGACGGTGAAGCCCTCGGGGGCGGCGGAGCAGGCGTCGCCGTGGGACATCCACACGGACTGCTCGACCGGGGTGCCCTCGAAGAGGGTGGAGCCGGCCTTGGAGACGTGCAGCGGGGTGCGGCCGTACTCGCGGGCGCCGGTGTTGTCGACGGTGCCGCCGAGGGTCGTGGCCATCAGCTGGAAGCCGTAGCACATGCCGAAGACGGGGACGCCGGCCTCGAAGAGGGCGCGGTCGAGGCGCGGGGCGCCCTCGGCGTACACGGAGGACGGGCCGCCGGAGAGGATGATCGCCTTCGGGTTCTTGGCCAGCATCTCGGCCACCGGCATGGTGGACGGGACGATCTCGCTGTAGACCCGGGCCTCGCGGACGCGGCGGGCGATGAGCTGGGCGTACTGGGCGCCGAAGTCGACAACGAGGACTACGTCCGGGTTGGTGACGTCGGGCGCGGCAGCGGGGGACGCTGATGACACTACGGCGGCCTTCCGGCGGTAGGAGGGCTCCCCCGGCGGTGGGAGGTTTCCCGAGGGAGGGGGCTATTTGTCGATTCTACCGGCGCGCGCGTGTCTCTTTTCGTCTCACCATCCGAACGTGGGTGGCCTTCGTCTCACCATCCGGGCCCGGCTTGCCCCGGGGCGGAGGACGGGGTCCATACTGGGCGCCATGCGCACGCACTCGACCTTCCTGTTTACCTATGGCAACCGGCCCACCGGCTGCCATGGTCGTGCTGCTTGAGCAACTGACAACAGCGACTTCCCAGGCGCCCCGGGCCGACAAGGCCCGGGGCGTCTGGCGTTTCCCGGGCCGTGCCGATCCGGGGCCCCGATCCCACCAGGAGCCCCGCATGACCACGAAGACCCTCACCGAGACGACCGGCGCCCGCACCGACGAGGCGGCCTCGCTGATCGGTGACGCCCGCGAGCGGATCGACGCGCTGGACGACCGGATCATCGGTCTCATCCAGGAGCGGATGGCGATCTCGGCGGTGATCCAGGAGGCCCGGATCTCCTCCGGCGGCCGGCGGGTGAACCTGGCCCGCGAGATGGACGTGCTCGCCCACTACCGGGACGCGCTGGGCAAGCCGGGCACCGCGCTGGCGATGACGATGCTGGAGCTGTGCCGGGGTCGCGTCTGAGGCCGCCGCCCGCCCTCACCCGAGGAGTGGGGCCCCGCACCCGCGTTCGGTGCCGGACTCACCCGTACGGCGCGTGACCGGCCCCCGCCGGGCTTCGTTGAGCGGGGTGTCCGTGCCAGCCAGGGGCGGGCCCGTAAGAAACCACGCGTGGCTTCGCTGGGGCGTGTGGCGTGCTTCTGGCACGTCGTGGGACCTCGCCCCAGCGCACGTGACCGGACGGCAGGGGACAGCAGCCCGGTCACCCAGAAAGGGCGGTCGGTCCCGGGGACGCCCGGGGCCGACCGCAACCGGCTCACCCTCCCCCACCGCTCCGATCCGTCCCCTCCGACTTCCCTCCCCGACGCGGCGCGACCCCCCGGCGCCGCTCCGCTCGGCACCGCCGCTGCCCTGACAACTGTGACGCCCCAGGGACCGGGACGCGCCCCGACAAGAGGAACAGGCCCGTCGAGCACCCCAACACGG
>NZ_JBHYKM010000112.1:19047-26285 GCF_042741435.1 Streptomyces sp. NPDC058955
CCGCGCCCGCCCCCGCCGCTCTCGCGGGGCGCCACCCGGACGTGTGCCGGCCGGGGGCGTCTGAGCCGGGCCGACGCTCGCCCGCCCGGCCCTTCTCGCACCCCGACGCGGGGATGTGACACGCGTCACACGAAGATCCCGTGCAACGCCTACAACCAAAGGCGGCGGCCGGAGGTCATCTATGCAGCAACACCGAAAAGCCGGAAGGGCGCTGCACTCGGAGGGGGGTGCAGCGCCCTTTCCGTGTGTCCGGGGTCAGGGCGTCTTCTTCGGCGGGACCGCGGGGATGCCGAGGAAGGGCAGCCGCAGGGCGCCGAACGCCTCGGCCGGGACCGCCGGGGACTTCGGTTCGACCGCTGTCACGCGGGTGTACGCCTCGCCCTGCCGGGGCCGCGGGTCCTCCTCGCCCTTGTTGGGCCAGAAGGACATGGCCCGCTCGGCCTGGGCGGTGATCGTCAGGGACGGGTTCACGCCGAGGTTGGCGGAGACCGCCGAGCCGTCGACGACCGAGATGCCGGGGTGGCCGTAGAGCCGGTGGTACGGGTCGATGACGCCGGACTCCGCGTCGGCGCCGATCGGACAGCCGCCGAGGAAGTGCGCGGTCAGCGGGGTGCCCATCAGCTCGCCGATGTTGGAGCCGGCGAAGCCGTTGATCTCCTCGGAGAGCAGGGTGGCGGCCCGGGTCGCCGCCTCGATCTGCGTCGGGTTCGGCGCCCCGTGCCCCTGCCGGGCGGTGAGCAGGCCCTTTCCGATGCCGCCGGGCTTGCGGTAGGTCGTCAGCGAGTTGTCGAGGGACTGCATGACGAGGCCGATGATGGTCTTCTCCGACCAGCGCCGGTTGGAGAGCGAGCGGACCGCGAGCAGCGGGTGGCGGACCATGTTGAGGGCCCAGTTGCGCACCCGGTGGGCGCCGTAGGGCACCTGGAGGACGGTGAGGCCGCCCATCGAGTTGGAGCCCTTGCCGTAGCGGACCGGCTCGATGTGGGTGTTCTCGTCGGGGTGGACGGACGAGGTGATGGCGACGCCGCGGGTGAAATCGGCCTTCTCGTGGCCGTGCTTGCGCCGGTAGCGGCGGTCGGTGGTCTGGGCGCCGACCAGGCCCTCGGAGTTCGTACGGGTCAGCTCGCCGAGCCGGGCGGAGATCCGGGGCAGCAGTCCGCTGTCCTTCATCCGGTGGAGCAGCGTCTGGGTGCCGTACGTGCCGGCCGCGACGACCACCTGGCGGGCGGTGAAGGTGCGGCCCCGGCCCTTCTTGCGGTTGTCGGTGGGGAGGGTCTTCACGGCGTAGCCGCCGCGCGAGTCCTCGGTGACGGCGACGACCGAGGTCATCGGATGGACGACCGCGCCCGCCTTCTCGGCGAGGTAGAGGTAGTTCTCGTTGAGGGTGTTCTTGGCGCCGTGCCGACAGCCGGTCATGCACTCGCCGCACTCGGTGCACGCCTTGCGGGAGGGGCCCGCGCCGCCGAAGAACGGGTCGGCGACCTCCCCGCCGGGCTTCGCCTTCGCCGTACCGTCGCCATCGTCGCCGTCCCCGAAGAAGACGCCGACCGGCGCCATGTGGAAGGTGTCGCCGATCCCCATGGCCTGGGCGGCGGCCTTCAGGTGCACGTCGGAGGGGGTCATCGTCGGATTGAGCCGGACGCCCAGCATCCGCTTGGCCTGGTCGTAGTACGGGGCGAGCTCGGCCCGCCAGTCGGTGATGTCCTTCCACTGCGGGTCGTCGAAGAACGGCGCCAGCGGCTCGTACAGGGTGTTCGCGTAGTTGAGGGAGCCGCCGCCGACGCCCGCGCCGGCCAGCACCATCACGTTGCCGAGCAGGTGGATGCGCTGGATGCCGTACAGGCCGAGCGTCGGGGCCCACAGGAAGTTCTTCAGGTCCCAGGAGTTCTTCGGCAGGCTCTCGCGGGTGAAGCGGCGGCCGGCCTCCAGGACGCCGACCCGGTAGCCCTTCTCGGTGAGCCGGAGGGCCGTGACCGAGCCGCCGAAGCCGGAGCCGACCACGAGGACGTCGTAGTCGTACGCGTCTTCCTCGTCCTGATTTCGGGCAGGGGGTACCGCGGTCATGGCTCTCCTCGTGAGGAAAAGGGCGGAAACGGGCGGGCGGGGGACGGTCCCGGGCCGGGGTCAGCTCAGGCGCAGGGCCTTCAGCGCCTTCAGGGAGAGGCTCATCACCTTCGCGTACGCCTCGTCGTCCATCCCGAAGGACGGCGCGAGCGGCATCAGGCGCTGCTGGGCGACGGTCTGGGCCTCGGTGTACTTGAGGATGCCCTCGGAGCCGTGGCGGCGGCCGAGGCCGGAGTCCTTCATGCCGCCCATCGGGGCGCGGACGCTGCCGTACGCGGGCGCGTACCCCTCGTTGATGTTGACGGTGCCGGTGCGCAGCCGGGCGGCGACGGCGTGGCCGCGGCGCGCGCTGGTGGTCCAGACGGAGGAGTTGAGGCCGTACGCGGTGGCGTTGGCGCGCTCGATCACCTCGTCCTCGTCGGTGAAGCGGTAGATCGAGACGACCGGGCCGAAGGTCTCCTCGGCGCAGACGGCCATCGGGGCCTCGACGCCGTCGAGGATGGTCGGCTCGTAGAAGAGCGGGCCGATGTCGGGGCGGGCGACGCCGCCGGCGACGAGCCTGGCGCCCTTGGCGACGGCCTCGTCGACGTGCCGCGTGACGGCCTCCAGCTGGCGCTCGCCGACGAGGGAGCCCATGTCGGCGCCGTACGCGAGGGAGTTGCCGAGGCGCATGGCCTTGGTGCGGGCGGCGAAGCGCTCGACGAAGGCGTCGGCGATCGACTCGTGCACGTACAGGCGCTCGATGGAGATGCAGAGCTGGCCGGCGGAGGAGAAGCAGGCGCGGACGGCGCCGGCGGCGGCCTTCTCGACGTCGGCGTCGGCGAGGACCAGCATGGCGTTCTTGCCGCCGAGTTCGAGGGAGACGCCGACGAGACGGGCGGCGGCGCCCTGGGCGACCTCGCGGCCGGTGCGGGTGGAGCCGGTGAAGGAGACGTAGTCGGCGTGGCGGACGACCTCGGGGCCGACGACCGGGCCCTCGCCGAGCACGACCTGGAAGACCTCGGCCGGGAGCCCGGCCTCGATGAGCAGGTCACGGGCCCAGAGGGCGGTGAGCGCGGTCTCGGTGTCGGGCTTCATGACGAGGGCGTTGCCCGCCACGAAGGCGGGCAGGGCGTCGCCGACGGAGAGTTCGAGCGGGTAGTTCCAGGGGGCGATCTGGCCGACGACCCCGCGGGGCTGGCGCAGCTCGGTGACCTTGGTCAGGGTCGGGACGACGCCGGTGTGCCGCTTGGCGCGGAGGTACGAGGACGCCTTGCGGCCGTAGTGGCGGGCGGCGACGGCGACCGCGAGGACCTCCTCGTGGGCGTGCAGCCGGGCCTTGCCGGTCTCCAGCTGGATGAGGTCGAGGACCTCGGACTGGCGGGCGAGGACGAGGTCGTGGAAGCGGAGCAGGACGGCGGCGCGGGCCCGGACGGGGGTGGCGGCCCAGGCGGTCTGCGCGGCGCGGGCGCGGGCGAACGCCTCGGCGACGTCCTCGGGGGTGGCCTCGGGCAGGTCCGCCAGCTTCTTCCCGGTGAAGGGGGTGTGGTTGGCGGTGCGGCCGGAGCCGATGACGCCGCGGGTGAGCCGGGCGACCAGCTCGGGCGTCACCACGTCGGCGGCGGTCCGGGCGCCGGCGGGCGCGGGGGCGACCGGGTTGGTCGCGCCGGCCGGGGCGGCGGGGCGGGCCGCCTGCGCGGCGTCGGCGAGAACCGTGGGAGCGGCGGTGGCAGCCTGCGAGTCCGTCATGACGCCGAGCGTAGGCGCCGTTCCGGTCTTTGGGTACCCGCCGGTAACGCGTTTTCACCCCCTGCACACATCGCGCCAGTGATCACTGGCGCGAAAGCCCTGATCAGGGGCTTACGGCTGCCAGGGGGTCCTGGGGAAGATTTTTCCGGCCGTCACGCGCCGGGCGCCCGCCAGTGCTGGAGGACGATGTCGAACTGCTGCCGGGTGGTGTCCCAGCTCGACTGCGGCGAGGACATGTAGATCGCGTACTCGGTGCCGTCGTCGGCGAAGTACACCTGGTCGATCGCGTGCCGCGGCCCCGGGAAGTTCTGCCGCTCGGTCCAGGTGAACTCCCACAGCGCGGACTTCACCTGATCCCGGTAGGTGTTCTGGTTCAGCCACACCCGCTGGTAGTCCATCCGCTTCTTGAGCGTCTTCTCCAGGTCGAGGACGTGCTTGTACGGGTTCTCGAAGTCGGGGCTCTCGTCGACGCTGATCCGGATGCGGTGCCGGCCGCCGTCCGGGGTGTAGTCGATGTTGGCGCCGTCCTTCTGGCGCTTCCAGCCGTCCGGGACGACCAGGCTGAAGCCCGCCGGGTCCTCGACCCGCCGCCAGCCGTCCGGGACCTCGTCCGCCGCCACGCCCTTGCGGGCGGCGGGCGTGGTGACGCCGGAGGTCGGACCGGGGCCGGGCTCGCGGCCGTCGCCCCCGCCGTACTGCATCACGGCGAAGACGGCGCCGCCCGCGACGACGGCGCCGAGCACCGCGGTGAGGACGGCGGAGCGCCAGCGGCCCTTCCCCGCGACGGGGGCGGGCACGGGGGCGTCCAGGGCGGGGACCGTCTCCGACGGCCGTGCGGTGGAGGACCGGCCGGGGACGGGCCACTCCGCCGTACGGGGCGCCGGGGCCGGTACGTCCTCCGGGTCCGCCGCACCGCCCGGCTGACCCGCGTCCAGCCGCATCCGCTGCGTCGGCACGTACGCCTGGGCGGTCTCCGGGCTGCGGCCCTCCATCGCGTCGAGCAGCATCCGCTCGGCCTCGTCCGCGTGCGGCCGCTGTTCCGGGTCCTTGCGCAGCAGCGCCACGATGACGGAGGCGAGCGGTCCCGCGTTCGCCGGGAACGGCGGCTCCTCGCCGACGACGGCCTGCATGGTGCTGATCGGGGAGGTCCGGCGGAACGGCGAGGTGCCCTCGACCGCCGTGTACAGGGTGGCGCCGAGCGACCACAGGTCGGAGGCCGGGCCGGGGTCGCCGCCCCGGACCCGCTCGGGCGCCAGATAGTCGATCGAGCCGACGAGTTCGCCGGTCCGGGTGATGGTGGAGTCGCCCTCGATCGCCGCGATGCCGAAGTCGGTGATGAGGACCCGCCCGTCCCGGGCGAGCAGGACGTTGCCGGGCTTCACGTCCCGGTGGAGCACCCCGGCCGCGTGCGCGGCCCGCAGCGCGCCGACGACGTGCAGACCGACCCGGGCCGCCTCGCGGGGCGCGATCGTGCCGGCCTCCTTGACGGCGTCGGCGAGCGAGGGGCCGTCGACGAACTGCATGACGATCCAGGGCCGGTCGTCGTGTTCGAGGACGTCGTGGACGGTGACCACGCCGGGGTGGGTGATCCGGGCGGCGGCCCGGGCCTCCTTCTGGGTGCGGGCGTGCAGCACCAGCCGGTCGGCCTCGGCGACGAACCGACCCGCCGTCAGCTCCTTCACCGCCACCACGCGGTGCAGCACCTCGTCGTGCGCGCGCCAGACCTTGCCCATGCCGCCGCGCCCGATGGACTCGCCCAGCCGGTACCGCCCGGCGAGCAACAGCCCCGCCCCTGTGCCCTGAGAGTGTTCCACGTGCCCCCGCCCCGTTGCTTCGGATGCCAGGTTACGGAGGAGGGGACGGCGGACGGAACCTCGGGGCCCGCAAAGGAACCGCACCGTGACCGCCGGGGCGCCGCGGGGGCCTCGGTGACGGGCCGTCGCCCGGCCTCAGCGGCCCGGGCGGAAGCCCTTCACGGCCTCCTCGTAGATCTCCGAGACCTTGTCCCGGTCGCTCTCCGGGCCGATGACCTGGACGACGTGGTAGCGGCCGCCGTCGATCAGGGCCAGGTTGCGGACGAAGACCTCGCGGCCGGTGCTGTCGAGCCAGGTGTAGTGCCCCTCGGCGGTGGGCGTGCGGCCGATGTCGACCCGCCGGGCCTTCACCAGCTGCGCCCAGCTGGACTGCCGGTACGGCTCCAGCTCCCGCTCCCTGGAGTTCTGGTACTCCAGCGGGTCGGAGCCGTTGTCCCGGACGCTGTCCCGGCCGGGCACCACGATCATCGTGAAGTCGCCGCCGGTGTAGCGGACTTGCCCCGCGTCGTTGATGGGGCTGCGCCGCCAGTCGCGCGGGACGCCGATCCGGAAGCCCTCCGGGTCCTCGCGGAGCGCGTAACCGGCGGCCAGGGCGGGGCCGGAGGCCGAGGCGGGCGGGGCGGACGGGGTGGACGGGGTGGGCCGGCTCGACGGCGCCGACGGGCTCGGCGCCGGGGAGCTCGGGGCGGCGGGCGGGGCGGAGGACGACGGGGCCTGCGCCGGGGGCGCGGAGGCGGACGGGCGGGCGCCGGCGGGCTCCTCGCCGGCCCTGGGCAGGGCGACGGCGGCGTACGCGAGCGCGCCGCCGGTCAGCAGCAGCACGAACAGCAGCAGGCGACGCCCGAGGGAGCGCGGGGCGGCCGGGGGGCGCGCGGACCGGCGCGGGGGCTCGGGCTCGGCGTCCTCGTAGCCGTACTCGTGCGCGGGCGGCCGGTGCGGCTCGTACGCCTCCTGGGGTTCGTCCGGGAAGAACGGCGCCTGCGGCCGCTCCTCCGGTACGGGGGCGGGCGGGGCGGCCTGCGCGCGGCGGGGTTCCTTGCCGCGCCGGTGCCGGTGGCGCCCCGACCCGGCGGAGGCGCGGCGGCGGCGCACCAGCTCGCCCCGGCGGCGCAGGATCGGCAGCCGTTTCGCGTCGAACGGCGGCGGGGGCACGGCAGCGAGGTCCCCCTCCGGCTCCGGCGCGGACCGGACCAGCGACCGCAGCCAGCCGCGCAGCTCCTCGAAGTCCGGGCGCTCGGTGGGGTCCTGGCGCAGCAGCGACTCCACCACCGGGCGCAGCGGGCCGCACTCCTCGGCGAAGGCGGGCGGCTCGGCGCAGACCAGCTGGACCAGTTCGGCCGCGCTGTCCTCGGGGTAGGGGGCGTGTCCCTGGACGGCCCGGTAGAGCAGCGCGCCGAGCGCCCACAGGTCGGTGGCGGGGCCGATCGGCGGGGCGAGCCGCCAGTTCTCGTGCACGGGCCCGGCCTGTTCGGGCGCCCAGCGCTCGGTGACGGCGCCGACGACCGCGATCCGGGTCTGCCGGGCCCGCTCGGCGGCGAGCCGGGTGTCCGGGCCGCGGTACCGCTCCGCGGCCGGGCCCGGCTGCGCGGGCACGCCGGCCGCGGCGGCCGGCCGGGCCGGCCGGACGGGCTC
>NZ_JBHYKM010000113.1:0-25685 GCF_042741435.1 Streptomyces sp. NPDC058955
CTGCCTGCCCCCCCCCCCCGCGGGGGGGGGGGCGCCCCCCCCCCCGGGCCCCCGGGTGTCGGGGGGGGGGCCGCGGTGCCGTGCGGGGTCGGCGTGGTCCCGCGCGGCGGGACTAGTTGTCCGTGATCGTGATGTCGGAGTGCTCCGCACCGCACGCGCTGGCGGCGCTGTTGTGGGTGGCGTCACCGCTGTAGGACGCGGTCCACTTGTAGTCGCCGTCGTTGGCGGCGTCGATCCGGAACGTGGTGTTGTTCGTCGCGGCCTGGCCGTTGACCAGCGCGATCGCGGGGCTGGTGTAGACGGGCATGCTGCACATGTCGTCGTTGGGGCCGTACAGCTTGAAGACGACGGTGCCGGTCGGCTGGCCGCCGGCCGTGGCGGTGACGGTGCTGCTGTCCTGCGGGTACACGTACTGCGTGGTGGAGACGCTGGCGCCCGCCTTGACCACCGTCAGGGGCTCGGACTCGCAGGCGCTCACCGCGGCCTGGTTCTTGGCGTCGCCGCTGTAGCGGACCTGCCACCAGAAGGTGCCGAGCGAGTTGAAGGTCAGCGCGCTGGAGTCGGGGACGACCCCGTTCACGACCGGGAGGTTCTCGCCGGCGAGCCGCTCGTTCTGCGTGCACGCGTTGTCCGAGTACACGGCGTAGGTGACCGTGCCGCCCGCGTCGGGGGTGGCGTTCGACAGGGTGGCCGAGTCGGAGACCGAGCCGCCGACCACGACCTCGTCGGCGGAGAGGTCCGTGGCGATCGACGGCCGGGTCTTGGTGACCACGGAGGACTCGTTGGCGTCGCCGCAGGCGGTGGTGGAGCCGGAGTTGTTGGCGTCACCGCTGTACTGGGCGATCCAGTAGTAGGTGCCCACCGCGGTCGGGAAGTACTGCGCGGAGTTGTAGTTCCCGTTGCCGTTCACGTTGACGGTGCTGGTGAAGACGGGGGTGCCCGAGCACTGGGCGTTGTCGTAGAGGCGGAAGGCGATCGTCCCGGTCGGGTCGACGCCGCCGCCCAGGGTGGCGGTGTCGCGGATCGGGTCGCCGATCGTCACGCTCGGCGTCGCGGTGGTGATCAGCGACGTGCAGTTGGTGAGGTTGATCCGCTGCGGGTCGATGAAGTCCTTCAGCTCGGAGTTGAAGGAGTCCGAGGAGCGGCTCTTCACGTAGGCCGAGCCGAAGGTCCGGCAGTCGCCCCCGGTCGGGAAGATCGCGTCGAAGGAGATCGCCGCCTCACCGAAGGTGAACGGGTCCAGGGTGCCCAGACCCCCGGCGGCGACGGTGCCGCCGGCCTGGTTCGAGGGGATCAGGGTGGTGTTGACCGAGCCGAGGGCGTCCGGGCTCTGTCCGTCGCTGATGACGTCGGCCGGGCCCCAGACCGTGCCGGTCCACTCCCGGATGGAGATGGTCGGGACGGTGCCGCCCCGGGAGAGGTCGTACGTGATGAGCTTGTCGCCCTGGGTGCGGATCGGGGTGGCGGTCTCGACCGGCCCGTTGTTCGCGCAGTTCGTCGGCGTGGCCATCGGGTTGCAGAACTTCTGGTTCAGCTCGAAGTCCATGTTCGTGGTGCCCTGCGGGCTGTTCACCCGCTGCCAGAACAGTTCGAGGAACTTCGGCGTCGTGGTCTCCTCGGTGTAAACGCCGAAGGAGAGCAGATCGCTCTTGTTGGGCGGGATCGACCCGGTGACGATCGTCGGGTTCGGGTCGTTCTCGGAGGTGCCCTGGCCGAACGAGTTGTCGTTGGCCCCGCTCGGCCGGTCGCGCTTCGGCGTGATCCGGAGCGGGGTGCCGGTGCCACCGGTCAGCCAGTCGACACAGGTGGCCGCGGCGCCGTTGACGACCAGGTTGGCGTTGGTGTCGATCTCGAAGCGGCTGCCGTCCAGCGCGTTCGGCGTCGAGCAGATCGGCAGGGCCGCGGACAGGGCCTGGGCCGGCGACGCCTGCGCGAGGGACGCCCCGGCGAGCGATACGGCCAGCAGCGCTGTGCCGGCATGACGCCTGAGGGGTACGGGTCTGATCACTACGAACGCTCCTCGGTGCGGTGCGAGAGGTCATGCGCGTCCGCGTCGTCGCCGCACGTCGGTGGCCGATGCCCCGGTCGCCGGCGGTGCGGGGGCGGCGCGCGAGGAGGAACGTAACAAGGTAATTCAGGCAAAACGGGCAACACTTCGCGCGGGCCGCGCCGCGACCGCCCCAGTGGCGGAGCGCGGGGGAGGGCGTCGAGCGCCGGTGGTTCCCGGGAGGAGCGTCCCCCGCCCACGGCCTGCCGGCCGGGGCGGGGGCGGACGTCACCGGTTCGATTCGACGGTGACCTTCTGGTCGTTCTTGATCTGCTCGACGAGCTGCTTCACCTTCGGCATGTCCCACTTCAGGGAGCCCTGCGGCGCGCTGCCCGCGATCGGCATGTTCATGGACTTGCCGTCACCGCCGCTGATGCCCTTCATCGCGAAGAACATCTGGCCCAGGTCCCACAGGGACATGTCCTTGTCGACGATCAGGGTGTCCAGACCGGCGCCGAGCGTCGGGTACAGCCGGAACGGGTTGAGGATCGTGCCGGGCGTCGCCGCCTGGTTGGCCAGCGCGGACAGGAACTTCTGCTGGTTCTTCGTCCGCGCCAGGTCCGACTCGGCGAAGGCGTACCGGGTGCGGACGAAGGCGAGGGCCTGCTCGCCGTTGAGGGTCTGCTCGCCGGCCTGGAAGTCGGCGCCCGACTTCTTGTCCTTGAAGCCCTTCTCGATGTTCAGCTCGACGCCGCCGAGCGCGTCCACGATGTTCGCGAAGCCGGCGAAGCCGATCTCCGCGTAGTGGTCGATCCGCAGCCCGGTGTTGAACTCGACCGTACGGACCAGCAGCTCCGGGCCGTCCATCGCGTAGGCCGCGTTCAGCTTGGAGCCGCCGCGCGCCGGGTACGCCTTGCCGGACTCGGAGCCGACGAAGTTCGGGATCGTCACCCAGGAGTCACGGGGCAGCGAGATCATCGTGTTCCCGCTGGAGCAGGCCGCGAGGATCATCATCGAGTCGGTCCGCTTGCCCTCCGCGGAACCGGTGTGCAGCTTCTTCTTGTCCTCGGCCGTCATGCCCTCGCGGCTGTCGGAACCGACGATCAGGTACGTCGTGCAGTCGCCCTCGGCCGGCCGCTCGATGACCTTGGAGAGGTCCACCTCGTTGCGCATCTGCGAACTGGCCCAGGCGTAGGTGCCGACGCCCCACGCGAGGACGCCGACGACCAGCACGATCGAGCCGATCTTGATCCGCTTGCGCCAGTCCGGCGCCGGACCGGCCGGCCGGCCGCCCGGACCGCCGGGGCCGGCGGGTCCCCCCGGACCGCCGTGCCCGGGGCCCTGCGGGGAGCCGTAGACCTGCCCGGAGCTGTACCCGGAGTCGTACCCCGTGGCCTGCGCCTGAGTGAAGTTCGGGTTGTACGCCTGCCCCTGGTCGTACCCCTGCTGGTACTGCGGGGACTGCTGTCCCTGCGGGCGTCTCTGCACGTGCCGCATGGGGCGGGCGCCCTCGGGCTGCTCGGGCCACTCATTCATGCGGACCAGTGTGCCGGGCTCCGCATTCCGGGCGACAGGCCGGGTGGAAAATAGGACCGGTGCTGTTGCGAAGCTGATGCAAAGCAGACAACGCCGATACCCGGCATAAGGTGGACGACATGACAGAACAGGTCGCCATACCCGGGAAGCCCACCTCGGCCTCCCGCACCACCCTCAGCCACATCATGACCAGCCACGACACCAACCTCCTGGGCACGGTGCACGGCGGCGTGATCATGAAGCTGGTGGACGACGCGGCGGGCGCCGTCGCGGGCCGCCACTCCGGCGGCCCGGCCGTGACCGCCTCCATGGACGAGATGGCCTTCCTGGAGCCCGTCCGCGTCGGCGACCTCCTCCATGTGAAGGCCCAGGTCAACTGGACCGGCCGCTCCTCCATGGAGGTCGGCGTCCGCGTCATGGCCGAGCGCTGGAACGACACCACCCCGGCGACCCAGGTCGGCTCCGCGTACCTCGTCTTCGCCGCGGTCGACGGTGACGGCAAGCCCCGCACGGTCCCCCCGGTCATCCCCGAGACCGAACAGGACAAGCGCCGCTACCAGGAGGCCCAGATCCGCCGCACCCACCGCCTGGCCCGCCGCCAGGCGATCAGGGAACTCCGCGAACGCAGGGCGGCCGAGGGCTACACCGACTAGTCCGCACGGTCACGGGCAGACGACCTGGTCCCCGGTGACCGCCTCGAACGGCCCACGTGCGGGCGCCGCCTCCGCCCGCACGGCCGTGACGCCCTCGTAGTCCCGTCCCACGGTCACCCGCAGCGTCCCGCCCCGCCCCGGCACCGCCTTCAGCTCCGCGCCCGGCAGCGCCGCCGCCAGCGACCTGGCCGACCGGTCCCACCGGGGGTCGTACTCGACGACGGTCCGCGCCCGCTCCGGCCCCGCCCCCGTCATGGGCGCCCGCGTCGTGTCGAACCCCGTCCCGCGCAGCGCGTCGTCCACCTTCCGGCCCAGCCCGTCGATCCGCGTCCCGTTGTAGACCTGCACCCGGACGGTCCGCGGCGCCACGTCCACGACCACGGACCTCGGCTTCTTCGCGGAAGCGGCCGCTTCCGCGTCCGGCCGCGCCGCCAGCGGCCGGTCCTCCCGCACCGCCGCGAACAGCTTCTGCGCCTTGTCCGCGTCCCACTTCACCGTCGACCCGATGCCCTTCACCGGGAAGTCCATGTCCCCGATCGGCACCGACACGAACTCCGACGACGCCGGCGTGAACCCCCGCATCGCCTTGGCCAGCGCCAGCAGCTGGTCCGTGCCGAACTCCTCGTCGGCCCGCACGGACCCGAGCAGCGTCGTCGACACCTCCCGGAACCGCACCGGGTTGAACAGCACCCCGCCGCTGGTCAGCCGGTCCACCAGCGCCGCCAGGAACTTCTGCTGCCGCTGCATCCGCCCGATGTCCGCGGCCCCGTCGATGTGCCGGGAGCGCACGTACTGGAGCGCCTGCCCGCCGTCCAGCTCATGCGTGCCGGCCGCCAGCTCAAGCCCCGTGTACGCGTCCTTCACCGGCTTCGTCGTGCAGATCTGCACCCCGCCGACCGCGTCCACCGTCCGCATGAAGCTGGTGAAGTCGACCTCCAGATAGTGGTCGATCTTGACCCGGGTCATCGCCTCCACCGTCCGCACGGTCAGCGCGGGCCCGCCCTCCGCGTAGGCGGCGTTCAGCTTCACCGGATGCGCCCGGTGCTTCTCGCCGCTGTTCTGGTCGGTGTGCTCGGGCAGCTCGGCGTACGAGTCCCGGGGCAGCGAGACGACGCTGGCGCGCTCCCGGTCCTCCGAGATGTGCACCAGCAGCACGGTGTCCGTGCAGTGGCAGGGCGCCCCGCCCAGCCGGTACTTCCGCTTCTCCTCGGGCGTGATCCGGTCGCGTCCGTCGGTGCCGACGACGAGCACGTTCATGCCGGTGCCCGCCTGCGGGCGGTTCTTCATGTCCTTGAAGGGGTCCACCCGGGTGATCCCGGTGTCGAGCCCGGTGACCACCGCGTGCCCGATCCCGCCGGCCGCCAGCACCACCACGGACAGCGCGGTCGCCATCCGCATCCCCCAGCGGGGGCGCCGCCGGGGCCGCCGCACCGGGGCGGGACCACCGCGCCGGGGGACCGGCGGACGGCCGGCCGTGCCGGGCGTGCGGGGCGGACGGGGCGTGCGGGGCGGTGTGGGCACGGACGGACACCTCCGCGGGTGGGACAGGGGGACCGTGAGCACCGTAGGCCCATACGATCAGCCGGTAGGGTCACCGGCACCGGCGGCGCGCGCCGGTGTCCCCCATTCGCGGTAACGTGGCCCGTTGATGAACGCCACGCCCCCCGTATCCGTGATCATGCCGGTCCTCAATGAGGAGCGGCATCTGCGCAACTCGGTCCGCCACATCCTGGAGCAGGAGTACGACGGCGAGATGGAGGTGGTGATCGCGCTCGGCCCGTCCACGGACCGCACCGACGAGATCGCCGCCGAGCTGGTGCGCGCGGACCCCAGGGTCCACACCGTGCCCAACCCCACCGGCCGCACCCCCGCCGCGCTCAACGCGGCGATCCAGGCGTCCCGTCACCCGATCGTGGTGCGCGTGGACGGCCACGGGATGCTGTCGCCGAACTACATCGCCACCGCCGTCCGGCTCCTGGAGGAGACCGGCGCGCAGAACGTCGGCGGCATCATGCACGCCGAGGGCGAGAACGCCTGGGAGGACGCGGTCGCCGCCGCGATGACCTCGAAGATCGGCGTCGGCAACGCGGCCTTCCACACCGGCGGCGCCGCCGGCCCCGCCGAGACCGTCTACCTCGGCGTCTTCCGCCGCGAGGCCCTGGAACAGCAGGGCGGGTACAACGTCGAGTTCATCCGCGCCCAGGACTGGGAGCTGAACTACCGCATCCGCGAGGCCGGCGGCCTGATCTGGTTCTCGCCGGAGCTGCGCGTGCAGTACCGCCCGCGCCCCTCGGTGAAGGCCCTGGCGAAGCAGTACAAGGACTACGGCCGCTGGCGCCACGTGGTGGCCCGCTACCACGCCGGCTCCATCAACCTCCGCTACCTCGCCCCGCCGGTCGCCGTCTGCGCCATCGCCGCGGGCCTGGTGGTCGGCGCCGCCGTCAGCCCGCTCGGCTTCGTGATCCCGGCCGGCTACCTCGCCGCGATCACCGCCGGCTCGGTCCCGGCGGGCAAGGGCCTCTCCCTGAAGGCCCGCGTCCAGATCCCGGTGGCCCTGGCCACCATGCACATGTCCTGGGGCTTCGGCTTCCTGACCAGCCCCAAGGCGCTGGCGAGGAAGGTCATCGCGAGCCGCCGCCCGGCGGTGAAGCGGGGCGAGACCGAGACGGTCTGACCTCACCGCGTACGCACGGCGGCGGCCGGGCCCCTCACCACGAGGAGCCCGGCCGCCGTTCGCGTGTGGGGGAGCGGGTCAGCTCTCCCCGTCCCACCGGTAGACCGAGTAGACGTCCATGCACTCGGCCTTGTCGTCGGCGCCCTCGGGCAGGTCGCCGGCGGTGCTCGTCGGCCGCTTGTAGGTGTCGCCCTCGCGCCAGTCGGCGCCCACGACCAGGGTGATCCCCTCGGTCGTGGCGTCCGCGCGGACGGTGGAGAGCGGCAGGCCGAGGGCCTTGGCGACGGACTCGGCGTCCGCCCGGCCCTGGTCGCCGGCGGCCTTCGGGTAGGCGACGACGCTGCCCTTGCTGGGCTTGCCCTCCTTCGAGGAGTCGGCCTGGGTGAAGCCCTTGCCCTGGAGGGCGGTGGCGATCTTCTTGGCCCGGCCCTCGACGGCCGGCTCGTCGTTGCCGTCGGTGCCGTTGACGACCGTGACGGCGAGCGAGGCCGGGGCCGCGGCGGTCGGCTTCGGCTTCGCGGAGGCCGAGGCCGAGGACGCCGCGGACGGCTTCGGCTTGGCCGGCGACTTGTCGCCGTTCTTGTCGAGGGCGACGTCGTCCCGGAGCATGCCCCAGATCTTCTCGGCCGCCGCGGACCTCGGCTGCAGCCACGCGTCCGGGTTCGGCGGATACGGGTCGGTCGGGATGGTGACGGTGGACAGCCGGTCGACCTTCACGTTCTTGAGCTGCATGCCGAGGTCGAAGAGCTTGGCCACGGTGTCGAGGCCGTCGGAGACCTCCAGCGCCTTGGTGCCGGTCTCCGCCAGCCCCATGAGCCGGCCGGTGTCGGTCCAGGCGTTCTGCTGCTGGAGCTTCTTCAGCATGCCGTTGAGGTACATGTGCTGGGCCTTGGCGCGGTTCTGGTCGCTGCCGAAGGCGTGCCGGGTGCGCAGCCACTGGAGGGCCTGCTCGCCCTTGACCTCGGTGGTGCCCTTGCGCAGCTTGAGGCCGGACCCGCCCTTGACCTGGGCGGTCGACTTGTCGTGCACACCGGTGTTGACGCAGACCGGGACGCCGCCGACCTCGTCGGCCATCGCGACCACGCCCGCGAAGTCGACCATGATCCAGTGGTCCACGTAGACGCCGGTGAGGGTCTCCCAGGTGGTGAGCGTGCAGCCGGCACCGCCCCGGGTGAGCGTCTCGTTGATGGGCCGGTCGGTGGTGGCCGGGTACGTCGTGCCGTCCTCGCCCTTGCACTCGGGGATCTTCACGACGGTGTCGCGGGGTATGGAGATCAGCGAGGCGTTCTGCCGGTCGGCGGAGACGTGCAGCAGCATCTGGACGTCGGCCCGGGGCTTGTCGTTCCGGAGGTCCTTGCCGCCGCCCAGCGCGACGTTCGCGTCGGACGCCCGGTCGTCCGAGCCGATCAGCAGGATGTTCAGCGGGGTGTCGCCGAGCGCGTTCGGCGCGGCCTTCTGCACGCCGCTGCTGCCGCCGGCCCGGTCGCCGCTGCGGATGTTGCTGTTGAGGTGCTCGTAGTACGCGTATCCGGCGCCGGCCGTCCCGAGGACCAGGACGGCCACCCCGATCGCCGTCCAGCGCAGGGCCTTCCGCTTGCCGGCCTTCTTGGCCTGCTTGCGGGCCGCCGCCCGGCCGCCGGCCGTGGCCGGGCCGGAGTCGTCGGCGCCCAGCGCCCCGCGGCGCCGCGCGGCCCGGCCGCCCGTCGCGGCGGCCGGCTCCGGCCCCCCGGCCGGTTCCGGCGTCCCGCCGCCCGCCCCGGTCGCCTCGCCGGCGCCGTGCAGATCGTCGTCCCAGCCACGGTCTCGGGCGTGCGGAACGCCTGACTGCTGCGTCCCCTCCCGTCGCACGCTGTTCTGTCCCACCCCAGGTCCCCTCATCGTCAAGGGCGCGCCGGGACCCGCTGTTCTCGGGTCACTGGGCGCACACCTTCTTGTCTGCTTCCACCTGACCGACGTCCGGCGCCTTCGTCGGACCGGTCATGGGCACCCCCGCGCCCTTGAAATCGGCGCCGAGGACGAGCGTCATGGGCTCGCGTTCCGCGGCGTCCGTGGTGCCCTGCTTGAGGGCGGTGGCCGGCAGACCCATCATCGCGGCGAGCGCGCGGGCCTGGTCGGCCTGATTCGGTGCGTAGGTGAGGTTCGTCTTCGCCGCCTTCTCGGGGGCGTTGCTCTTGTTGGACGAGCGAAGGACGCCCTGCTCGTTCTGGAGCCAGAGGATGGTCGCCTGGGCGGCGCCCTGGATCCCGCTGCCGTTGTAGACGTCGACGCGGACCTCGGCGGCGGGCGCCTTCGGGCCCTCCAGGAGCTTCGCCTGGGCCTTGGCCTTCGCCTTCTTGGCGTCGGCCTCCTTCTTCTTGACCTCGGTGAAGGAGACGTCGTTCTCGATCATGCTGAAGACCTGGGGGGCCTTCACCGGGTCGAGGACGACCGTCGCGCGCTTGGTCGGCGGCTCGTCGGGGTTGTCGACGACCGGCACGGTCAGGAAGGTGATGTTCTTCAGGTCCACCTTGGCGAGCTCCTTCGCCAGGGAGGTCAGCTTCATCGCGTCGCCGATGCCCTTGTCGACGGTGAGCGACTCGGTCGCCGCGCTGGCGACGTCGTACAGCTTCGTCGGGCTGTCGAGGGTGTCCTCCTTGAGCTGGCGCATCATCGAGGCGAGGAACTGCTGCTGCTGCTTGATGCGGTCGAGGTCGCTCTCGTTGCCGAGGCCGTGCCGGTTCCGCAGGAAGGCCAGCGCCTGCTCGCCCTGGACGCGGTGCTCGCCCGCGGGGAGGTTGAGCTTGGAGTAGTTCTTGTCGTGGATCGGCTTGGCGAGGCAGACCTTGACGCCGCCGACGGCGGTGGACAGCTTCTTGACGGCGTTGAAGTCGACCATCATGAAGTGGTTGATCGGCAGCCCGGACATCTGGGTGATGGTCCGCATGGTGCAGCCGGGGTCGCGGCCCTCGACGC
Organism: Streptomyces sp. NPDC058955; assembly: GCF_042741435.1. Taxonomy (NCBI): domain Bacteria; kingdom Bacillati; phylum Actinomycetota; class Actinomycetes; order Kitasatosporales; family Streptomycetaceae; genus Streptomyces; species Streptomyces sp. NPDC058955. Next base: position 9,803 of record NZ_JBHYKM010000113.1, read on the forward strand.
CGAAGGACTCGTTGAACTTGGTCTTGCCGACCGAGCCCGGGATCACCTTGGTGGTCCCGTTCACCTTCGTCGGGCACTCCGGGATCTCGATCTTGAGGTCGCGCGGGATGCTCATCGCCGTCGCGTTGGTGCGGTCCTCGGCGATGTGGATGAGGAAGGTCGTGTCGGCGTGGCCGGTGACGTTGTCCTTGTTGCCGTAGGACTCGTTGCCCTCGCCGGTGCGGACGTCGTTGCCGATGACGAGGATGTTCAGCGGCCCGTCCATCGACTCCGTCTGCACGGCGGCGTCGCCGACGTCGACGACACCGATGTTGCCGTTGAGCTTGTTGTAGATCGCGTACGCGCCGACCGCGCCGCCCACCAGGACGAAGGCCATCGTGCCGCCGGTCCACAGCAGGACCTTCTTCTTGCGGCTGGCGCCCTGCTTGCGCTTGCGGCGGCGCTGCGGCGGCACCCGGCCGCCGCCGGCCGTGCCGGGCTCGGTCTCCGGGGCGTCCCGCTCGGCCGGGCGGCGCCGCCGCTGGCCGGGAACGGGAGCTTCCGCCGGAGCGGTTGGGCGGGTGGCGGAGCGGGTACCGGAACCGGTGACACCGGAACCGGACGGGGAACCACCGACCGGCGACTGCCCAGCGGAGTGGTCCAGTCGCAGTTCGTAGTTGCCGGTCTGCGGGTTGAGCACCCACTGGTCGGCGGGGTCGATCTCGTCCGCCCGTCCACGGCTGTGCGCGTCCACGGTTCCTGTCCTCCGTCGGTGCCACGCGGGGCGCCTCCCCCTGTGGGCGCCACTCGGTCGTTCGATCCTTGGCTGAGTGCGACCACGCGGTCCTGGTGCACCGGATCGCGTCACACTATCCGCCCAGTTCAGCGCGGGGCGACGTCAGTGACAAATTCCACGCCGCTTACAACCGGGCAATCTGCCCAAACCACAACTCCCCCTGACTCTCCCTTGGCTCCCGCTTTACCCAACGGGCCCACCGGTCACGAGGAGCACACCCCTTCCGCCGCGTTCCGGCCCGGGAAGGTCGGCGTCGCGGTCGGCGCGGGCGACTCCGCGTCGTCCGGCTTCCCGTCGGAGGATGCGCCGGAGCCCTCCTCCGGTTCCGGCTTCGTCACCAGAACCGGTCTGTCCTCGCGGAGTTGCCGGAAGAGCTCACTCGCGGCGGGTTGCACCAGTTCGTCCCGATTCGCGTTGTACGTGTACGGGCGCCGCGGCACCGTCAGGAACTGGACCTTCTCCGTCGGGATCGCCCGCATCGTCCGCGCCAGGTCGTACAGGTCCCGCAGCGAGTCCAGCCCCGGGTCCGTGGTGATGGACTTGGTCGCCGCGTCGAGCACCGGATACAGCTTCGTCGGGTTCAGCAGCACCCCGTCGCTCTGCACCTTGTTGACGAGCGCGCCCAGGAACATCTGCTGCCGGTCCATCCGTTCGGTGTCGCTGCCGTTCCCCAGCGACTTGCGCGCCCGGACGAAGCCCAGCGCCTGCTCCCCGTCGAGCGTCTGTCGGCCCGCCGGCAGCCGCAGCTTGGCGTCGCTGTCGTTCACCGGCTCCTTGAGGCAGACCTCGACGCCGTCCACCGCGTCCACCATCTTCTTGAAGCCCCGGAAGTCGATCACCATGTGGTGGTCGACCCGGATCCCGGTCAGCTTCTCGACGGTACGGATCGTGCACGCCGTCCCGCCCCATTCGAAGGCCCAGTTGAACTGCGCCAGCTGCTCCCGCGTCCGGCCCCCCTCGGTCCTGGCGCAGCTGGGGATCGTGACCATCAGGTCGCGGGGGATCGACACCGCCGTGGCGCTCGACTCGTCGGCCGCCAGGTGGAGCAGGATCACGGTGTCCGAGCGCTGGGTGCCCTTGTCCCGGCCGTACTTGCGGTTCCCCTCGCCGGAGCGGGTGTCCGAGCCGATGAGGAGGATGTTCCGGGCCGCCGCCACGACGCTCGCCGGACGCTCCTTCTCGTACCGGCGCAGCTCGTCGGCGGCCGTGGTGTCCGTGGTGATGTTGTCGTCGAGCTTCCGGTAGAACCACCAGCCGGTCCCGGCCGCGCCGAGCAGCACGACCGAGACGCCCAGGCAGCCCCACCGCAGCCAGTGCCGGCGCCGCCGGGCGGACACCCCGTCCGGCGCCTCCTCCGGCCCCTCCTCCACGGACCCGTCGGGCGCCTCCTCCGGGGACCCGCCCGGAGCCGGGTCCGGGGCCGGTTCGGGCGTCTGCTCCGGGTCCGGTTCGGCGGGCGTGCCAGCGCGGTCCGTCACGTCGTCAGTCCGTCCTTCGGGGCGTCTCGGGCACGTCGGGCGCCCGGCGTTCGCACAAGGGAGACGGCCGAACCCGACACGGGGTTGTACGGAGGAGACGACTCCCCCCGGGCCGATCATGTACCGGACTCGCCGCGCGGTCGCGGGTACGCGGCGCGTCGATCGGCCGAACGGGTGCATCGGACGCACCGGGGGCGGGAACGCCCCGCGGCGCCCGCCCCTCAGAGCGCCGTGGCCGTGACCCGCTCGCTCCCGATGCGCTGCTCCAGCGCCTCCGGCGCCAGCTCGCCCAGGTTCCGGCACAGCACCACGGAGCCGCCGGCGGCCAGCGGCGCGTACAGGCCGGCCGAAAGCCCCTCCCAGCCGTCGTACGGCAGCCCGGACAGCAGCCGCGAGCCGGCCCCGAGACCGAGCCGCGCGGCATCCAGCCGGGCCTGTTCGACGAGCTGTGCGCCGCTGCGTTCCGTACCGTCGACGACGAGGGCGGGCGCGTCCGCGTCGACCGGTACGAACGGGACGAAGCGGTCGCCCTGGCCCGGCACCTCGACCGCGTAGTCCGCGTACCCGGCGGGCGCGGCGGGGAAGCGGCGTCCCAGCGGCGCCAGGGAGAGCGCGATCCGCTCCCCGGAACAGGCCAGACCCGCCTCCAGCGTGTCCGGCCCGGCCACCACGAGGTCGGCGTCCGCCGGATCGCCGCCCAGCTCGGCCGTCACCCCGACGGAGGAGCAGGCGAGCAGCCAGACGGCCGTCTGCCAGTGCGCGGGCAGCAGCAGCGCGAGCCGGTCGCCGGGTTCGGCGGACAGCTCGCCCTGGAGCAGATTGGCCGTCTTCGCCACCCAATTGGCGAAGGTGGCGACGGACAATTCCACCCGTTCACCGGTGGCGTCGTCGTAGTAGGTGACCAGAGGGCGGCCGGGGTCCGCGGCGAGCGCGGATCGCAGCAGGTCGGCGGGGGTGCGGTCGCTGGCGTTCACGCCGCTCAGGGTACGCGGGCCGGCGCGCCGCCCTGGGCCGTACCGGTGACGGGGTCCTCCGGTCGGCCGGACGGGCCGCCCGGCTCCCGGCGCGCGCCCCGCCCGGGCGCTGCCCACGATCGGGCCATGCGTGCCTCACTCGCCTCCTCGATCGCCGTCGCCTGCGCGGCCGCGCTCGCCCTGCCGGTCACCCTCGCCGCCCCCGCGACGGCCACCGCGCGCCCGGCGGCGGCCGCCTTGCCACCGGCGCAGGATGAGCTGCCGGGCTCCACCCAGTCGCTGCCGCTCCGTCCGCTGGGCTCCTCCGTCCGCTCCTTCGGCACCGACCCGGGCGCCGCGGCCGAGCAGGGCCTGGCCCGGCGGGACGTCAGACCCTTCTCGCTGGTCGGCGTGGTCTGGGACGACCCGGCGGCCGTCCTGCACGGCACGGTCCAGGTCCGCACCCGGGCCGCCGCCGACGGCGTCTGGTCGCCGTGGCAGGACGTCGAGACCCACAACGAGGAGCACGGCGCCGACCCCGCCACGGCCGAGGGAGCCGCCGGAACCCTCCGCGGCTCCACCGCCCCGCTGTGGGTGGGCGACTCGGACGGCGTCGAGATCCGCGTACGGGCCGAGCCGGAGCACCCGGAGCACCCGGACCACACGGCCGGGGAGCACCGGGACCGGGCCGGGTCGGCCGCGCCGCTGCCGGCCGGCCTCCGCCTCGAACTCGTCGACCCGGGCGAGGACCCCGCAGCCGCCCCGGCCCCCGGCACCCGGGCGATGGCCCCGCCGGCCGTCCTCACCGCCGCGGAGGCGGCCGCGACCGGCGTCAACAGCCAGCTCGCCCCGTACGGCGCCACGGCGATCCCCGCGTCCCCGGCGATCCCCGCGACCACGGCGGAGGAGGTCCAGGGCGCGCCCGTCCGGCAGGCCGCGCCCGGCCGGGAGACGGCGAAGAAGAAGCCGTACATCGGCCCCCGCCCCAAGATCATCACCCGCAAGGGCTGGGGCGCCGACGAGTCGATCCGCGAGAAGGGATTCGTCTACACCAAGACGATCAAGGCGGCCTTCGTCCACCACAGCGCCACCGGCAACAACTACACCTGCGGCCAGGCCCCCTCCGTTCTGCGCAGTATCTACCGCTACCACGTGAAGAGCAGCGGATGGCGTGACTTCGGCTACAACTTCACCGTCGACAAGTGCGGAAACATCTACGAAGGCCGGGCCGGCGGCGTGTCCAAACCGGTCCTCGGAGCGCACACCCTCGGCTTCAACACCAACAGCATGGGCATCGCCGTCCTCGGCACCTTCACCAGCAGCAACCCGCCGGCCGCCGTGGTGACCGCCGTGGCCCGCCTGACGGCCTGGAAACTGGGGCTCCACGGCATCAATCCGAAGGGCACCCAGACCCTCGTCTCCGGCGGCGGCGGCCTCTACAAGAAGGGCCGGAAAGTCACCTTCCACACCATCGCCGGACACCGTGACGGATTCGCCACGGAGTGTCCCGGCGGACGTCTCTACGGCAAGCTCGGAACCGCCCGGGCCTCCTCGGCGAAATACCAGGGACGGAGCTGATGGGGGCGCCGAGGCAACCATCTGCATAAACTGACCGGTCATATCGCACGGACGACCGAGACGGGCGCGCTGACCGGCCCCGAACAGGAAGCAGAGACGACAGGTGACAGAAGCGATCCTCCTGGTCGGTGGCAAGGGCACACGGCTGCGACCGCTCACGGTCAACACGCCCAAGCCCATGGTCCCGGCGGCGGGCGTCCCCTTCCTGACGCACCAGCTGGCCCGGGCCAAGGCCGCCGGCGTCGAGCACATCGTGCTCGCCACCTCCTACCTCGCCGAGGTCTTCGAACCGCACTTCGGCGACGGCTCCGACCTCGGCCTGAGCCTGGAGTACGTGACGGAGGAGGAACCGCTCGGCACCGGCGGCGCGATACGCAACGTCGCCTCCCGCCTCCACTCGGGCCCCGACGACCCCGTCCTGATCTTCAACGGGGACATCCTCACCGGCCTCGACATCCGCGCCCTGGTGGGCACCCACGCCGACTCCGGCGCGGACGTCTCCCTCCACCTCACCCGCGTGGAGGACCCCCGTGCCTTCGGCCTGGTCCCCACGGACGGGACGGGCAGGGTCACGGCCTTCCTGGAGAAGCCGCAGACCCCCGAGGAGATCGTCACCGACCAGATCAACGCCGGCGCGTACGTCTTCCGCCGCTCGGTGATCGACTCGATCCCCACCGGCCGCCCGGTCTCCGTCGAGCGCGAGACCTTCCCCGAGCTGCTCGCCTCCGGCGCCCACCTGCAGGGCATGGTCGACTCCACGTACTGGCTGGACCTCGGCACCCCGCAGGCGTTCGTCCGCGGCTCCGCCGACCTGGTCCTCGGCCGCGCCCCCTCCCCGGCGGTCCCCGGCCGCTGCGGCGACCGCCTGGTCCTGCCCTCCGCCCGGGTCGCCCCCGACGCCAAGCTCACCGGCGGCACGGTGGTCGGCGCGGGCGCGACCGTGGGCGAAGGCGCCCGCGTCACCGGCTCGACCCTCCTCGCCGGCGCGGTGGTCGAACCCGGCGCGGTCATCACCGACTCCCTCATAGGCGCGGGCGCCCGCATCGGCGCCCGCTCCGTCCTGACGGGCGCGGTCATCGGCGACGGCGCCCACGTGGGCCCCGACAACGAACTCCGCGACGGCATCCGCATCTGGTGCGACGCCACCCTCCCCGCGGGCACGGTCCGCTTCAGCTCGGACCAGTAGCGGGAGCGGCGCGGCGGGGCCCGAACCCCGCCGCGCACCCGGCACGGGCAGGCGTTCCGCCCGCGGGGGCGGGCGGGCAGGACGCCTCCGGGGCGCCGCCCGCCCTCCCGCACGTCCACCCCGGGACCCGCACCGCCCGGCTAGGCTCGTACCCATGTCCGGCCGCTTCGCCCCGAAACCCGCACCCACCCGCACCACCACCCGCGGCGGAGAGGTCTCCGCACCCGGCACACCGGCCCTGGACCTCGGCCTCACCCTCGGCCCCCTCCGCAGGGGCCCCCACGACCCCACCTTCCGCGTCACGGACGACGGGTCGATCTGGCGCGCCAGCCGCACCCCGGAAGGCCCGGGCACCCTCCGGGTCAGGGCCGCCGGCGGCGAGGTGACGGCGGACACGTACGGCCCGGGCGCGGCCTGGCTGGACGCCCACCTCCCCGCCCTCCTCGGCGCCGAGGACGACCCCGCCGCCTTCGTCCCCCGCCACAAGCTCGTCCTGGCGACCCACCGCCGCCGTCCCGGCCTCCGCCTCACCCGCACCGGCCTGGTCCTGGAGTCGCTGATCCCGACCGTGCTGGAGCAGAAGGTCACCACGACGGAGGCGTACGGCTCCTGGCGCGGCCTGGTCCGCCAGTACGGCGAACCGGCCCCCGGCCCGGCCCCCGAGGGGCTCTACGTGATGCCGGACGCCCGCACCTGGGCCCGCATCCCGTCCTGGGAGTGGCACCGGGCGAACGTCGACGGCAAGCGCGCGGCCACGATCGTCCGCGCCGCGCGCGTGGCCCCCCGCCTGGAGGAGGCGGCCCTCATGGAACCGGCGGAGGCCCGCAGGCGCCTGGAGCTGATCCCCGGCGTCGGCCCCTGGACCTCGGCGGAGACGGTCCAGCGCAGCAACGGCGCCCCCGACGAGGTCACCACGGGCGACCTCCATCTGCCCGGCATCATCGGCTGGGCCCTGGCGGGCGACCGCACGGCGGACGACGCGGCGATGCTGGAGCTGCTGGCCCCCTACGCGGGCCAGCGCCACCGGGCCGCCCGCCTGATCCTCCTCAGCGGCCGCACCCCGCCCCGCCGCGCCCCCCGCTTCTCCCCGAACGACATCAGGTCCCTGTAGGGCTCACCCGGACTCCGGGTGCATCTGCACCCACGCCCCTCCGACGGACTTCATCTCCACCCCGCCCCGCAGACGACGCACCGCCTGAAGTCCGAACCCGTCGGCTGGAACGTGGACATGGCCCCCCAGGTCTCACCTCACGGAAGCCGCAGGACGGTTCGGCCCGTGACGCCGTGTCAGCGCACCTCGACGAACTCCGACGCGAGCCGCGCCGGGCGGTCCTTCGGCGGGGTGGCCGGGCGGCCGATGGCGACCGCTCCCAGCGGGTCCCAGTGCCCGGGCAGCGCGAGCACCTCCCGTACGACGTCCCGGCAGAACATCGTCGAGGAGACCCAGGCCGAGCCGAGCCGTTCACCGGCCAGCGCGACCAGGAAGTTCTGCACGCCCGCGCCCGCCGCGACCACGAACATCTCGCGCTCGGCGGCGTCCCGGCGCGGGTCGCCGTAGTGGTGGGAGCCGTCCATGACGAGGCAGGGCACGGCGAGGTAGGGGGCGTTGCGCAGCACGTCCCCGCGCCGCACCCGCTTCGCGATGGACTCCTCCGACTTCCCGTCCCGCCGCAGGTCCGCGATCCAGGCGTCCCGCATCGCGTCGAGCAGCCGCGTCCGCGACTCCGGGGACTCCAGGAGGACGAACCGCCAGGGGGTGGTGTGGTGCGGGGCGGGCGCCGTCACGGCCGCGGCGACGGCGCGCCGCACCGCCCCGGGATCGACGGGGTCGTCGGTGAACTCCCGTACGGTCCGGCGCTGCGTCACCGCCTCCCGCACGGCCTCCGAGGTGCCCAGCCGGAACATGTCGTCGGCGGCGGACCGCACCAGCGCCCGCGCGCCCGGCTCCTCGTCGCCGCCGACCAGGTGCGGCAGCCCGCGCACGACGGCGACGGGCATGCCGGTGGCCTTGCCCTTCACCAGGTCGCCGGCGGCGGCGAGTTCGTCGGCGGTGGCGACGACGGTGACGTTCAGCTCGTTGCCGTGGGAGTCGGCGACGCCCCGCAGGTCGTCCAGGACCCGCACGCCGGCCGCGCCGATCGCCACGTCGGTGAGCCCGGAGCGCCAGGGCCGCCCGAAGGTGTCGGTGACGACGACGCCGACGTCCACGCCCAGCGCCTCGCGCAGCCCGGTCCGGATCCGCCGCGCCGACCCGTCCGGGTCCTCCGGCAGCAACAGCACGGTCCCGGCGGGGGTGTTGGAGGCGTCGACGCCGGCGGCGGCCATCACGAGGCCCTGCCGGTTCTCGACGATCCGCAGGGTGCCGCGCCGGGCCACCACCCGTACCGTCTCGGCGTCGATGGCCTCCTCGCGGTCGTCGGCGGCGACGATCCGCCCCTCCGACTTGCTCACGATCTTGGAGGTGACCAGCAGGACGTCGCCGTCCTCCAGGCCGGGGGAGACGGACGCGATCAGCTTGGCCAGATCGTCGCCGGGCGCCACCTCGGGCAGCCCGGCGATTCCCCACACCCGGTACGAGGCCGCCGCCGTCACCGGCGTACCTCCTCGGCCAGCGCGAGCGCGGCGCGCGCCATCTCGGCGGTGGCGTCCACGTCGGTCATCATCAGCGGCACGGCCCGGCAGGCGATGCCGGCGGCCTCGACGTCGGCGACGGAGCCGGCGTCCACGGTGTCCACCAGCCAGCCGTCGACGAGGTCGGAGCCGTAGTGGCGGGCCACGGCCGCCGCCGTCGACTCGACGCCGACCGCCGCCAGGACCTTGTCGGCCATGCCGCGCACGGGGGCGTCCCCGACGATGGGGGAGAGGCCGACGACCGGCGCGGGAGCGGCGGCGACCGCCTCGCGGATGCCGGGCACGGCGAGGATGGTGCCGACGCTGACGACGGGGTTGGACGGCGGGAAGAGGATGACGTCGGCCTCGGCGACGGCCTCCAGGACGCCCGGCGCGGGCTTGGCGGCCTCCGCTCCGACGGCCACGACGGCCTTGGCGTCGACGGCGGCGCGCAGCTTCACCCAGTACTCCTGGAAGTGCACGGCCCGCTGCTCGCCGTCGACCTCGATGGCGACGTGCGTCTCGACCCGGTCGTCGGACATCGGAAGGAGCCGCACGCCCGGCTGCCAGCGGGCGCAGAGCGCCTCGGTGACGGCGCTCAGCGGGTAGCCGGCGCCGAGCATCTGGGTGCGGACGATGTGGGTGGCGAAGTCCCGGTCGCCGAGGCCGAACCACTCGGGTCCGACCCCGTACGCGGCGAGCTCCTCCTTGACGGCGAAGGACTCGTCCGCCCGGCCCCAGCCCTGTTCCTCGTGGATGCCACCGCCGAGGGTGTACATCACCGTGTCCAGATCGGGGCAGACCTTCAGCCCGAAGAGATGGATGTCGTCACCGGTGTTGCCGACGACCGTGATCTCCGCGTCCGGGACGGCCTGCTTGAGACCGCGAAGGAAACGGGCACCACCGATGCCACCGGCCAGAACCACAATGCGCATGCAGACAGTCTGTCAGCCGCGGGCTGATCCTCTGAGGGGTGGTGGTCGGGCGACGGGCGGGCTGTCAGGCGGGCAGGGACTCCCTCGACGCCAGGGAGGCGCACTGGCCCTGGAGGGACTCGTGCATCGGCATGTCGGTCAGGCCGGGGAAGTAGACGTGGAGGCTGACCACGGGCTCCAGGGAGTCGTTGACGACCTCGTGGACGTACCCGGGCGCGAAGATCCGCTGGGTGCCGGGGCGCAGGATCCGCACGCCCCGGTCCGTACGCTCCGTCAACTCGCCCCGGAGGACGGTGAGGACGCCGGAGGAGCGGCCGTGGTCGTGGAGGCCGCTGCCCTGGCCGGGCACCCAGGAGAGCAGCCACACCTCGTAGCCGGGCCCGGTGCGCAGGCGGTGGTACCAGCGGCTGGTGGCGTCGTACTCGACGTGCGGGGCCCAGCGGTCCGGGTCGGCGGCGATCTCGCCGGCGAGGCCGGCGAACTCGGCCACGGTGACGGGGTGCTCGCGCTCGGGCTGGAGCAGGTGCGGGACCTCCATGAGGTCGCCGGCGATCTGAAGGTCGCTGTCCATGTTCATGGGCGGGGTGGTTCCTCAGCAGAAACGAAGGGGTGACGCTGGGGGCGGAGAAGGCGAAGCGGGAGGCAAAGCCGGAGAAAGCTGGAGCTCTGGGGCATCAACAGCTGGAACAGCAACAGCAACAGCGCGCCTGGACAGCGCGGCGGAACCCACGGGCGTGGGTCGCGGAGGGCGCTGCGGTCGCTGGCATGCCACCAAAGTGGCCGGAGGGGTACCCGACTGTCAACTCAATGCCCGATTTGGGGGTAATGTTTCACCTCATCCGGTTACAGTGCCCGGAGAAAGGTTTGTTCAGCCCCGGACCAGGCAACATGGCGCAGCAGTCGTGCCCGTAAACATGGCGGCGACGGACCCCGTCCGTAATCGGACTGTGATCCGGATCGCTTCCATGGCTGGATCGCAACAAGATCCAAGTCTCGTACGTCCTTCTGGACGGAGGCGCGACACGGCGGGAACAGCCGGTGGCATGTGTCACGTTTTTTGGTGATTTGAACACTTTCCGCATAGGCTTGGTTCCGCAGAGTGAATACGGGGCCCAATAGCAGATCTCGGCTTGACTCGCACAGAGCACGAACTTGTAATTTCACTCGTGTCGTTCGGCCGTTTCGATCACGGCCACACCACGGGACGCACAGACGGACGAGGGGCGCAGATGACCGAGTTGTTCCAGGAACTGCTGGTCGAGGACGCGGACGAGGAGATCGGCTGGCAGGAGCGCGCACTGTGCGCCCAGACCGACCCCGAGTCCTTCTTCCCCGAGAAGGGCGGCTCGACCCGGGAGGCCAAGAAGGTCTGCCTCGCCTGTGAGGTCCGCTCCGAATGCCTGGAGTACGCCCTCCAGAACGACGAGCGCTTCGGCATCTGGGGCGGCCTCTCCGAGCGCGAACGCCGCCGCCTCAAGAAGGCCGCCGTCTGACCCGCCCCGACCGAAAATCGCCCACGGTCCGTCGCCCGGGAACACCCGGGAGGCGGACCGTTCGCCGTTGCGGACAGGCGATCCGCCGCGCCCGCACCGCCCCCGGGCACGGCCGCCCCAGGCACCCCCACCCGCCGTAACCATTAGTGTGGGCCTCCGTCCAAGCCGCTCCCACGCCCCGCCACGGGGCGACCCCGGCCGGAGGGCCCGCAGCTCGATGTCCTCAACTCCTGAGTTCCCCAGGCACGTCGTCACCGCCGTGCTCGTCACCCACGACGGAGCCCGCTGGCTGCCCGACGCGCTCTCCGGGCTGCTCGCCCAGGAGCGCCCGGTGCAGAGCGTGATCGCCGCCGACACCGGCAGCGCCGACGACTCCGCGCAGCTCGTCGCCGACGCCGTCGGAGCCGACCGCGTCCTGCACCTCGCGCGCCGCACCGGCTTCGGAGCCGCCGTCGACGAGGCCGTCCGCACCGCGCCCGTGCTCGGACCCGAGGACCTGCCCTATCTGAAGCGCCCCAGCGGCTGGGACCCCGTCAGCCGCACCTGGAACGACGAGGCGTACGACCTCCCCGACCTCCCGCACGGCGAACCGGTCCAGTGGCTCTGGCTGCTGCACGACGACTGCGCACCCGAGCCCGGCGCCCTCGCCGAACTCCTCCGCGTCGCCGACGCGGACGCCGACGCCGCCGTCATCGGCCCCAAGCTGCGCGGCTGGTACGACAAGAAGCAGCTCCTCGAAGTGGGCGTCACCATCGCCCGCAGCGGCCGCCGCTGGACCGGCCTCGACCGCCGCGAGCAGGACCAGGGCCAGCACGACCAGATCCGCTCGGTCCTCTCCGTCTCCACCGCCGGCATGCTCGTCCGCCGCGACGTCTTCGAGGAGCTCGGCGGCTTCGACCGCCGGCTGCCCCTGATGCGCGACGACGTCGACCTCTGCTGGCGCGCCCACTCCGCCGGCCACCGCGTCCTCGTCGCCCCCGACGCCGTCCTCCGGCACGCCGAGGCGTCCGCCCGCGAGCGCCGCACCGTCGACTGCGCCGGCCGCACCGCCGCCAGCCCGCACCGCGTCGACAAGGCCGCGGCCGTCTACACGCTGCTCGCCAACAGCCCCGGCCGCGCCCTCCCGTACGTCTTCCTCCGGCTCGTCGTCGGCACCCTGCTGCGCACCCTCGGCCTCCTCGTCGGCAAGGCCCCCGGCCAGGCCGTGGACGAGATCACCGGCCTCCTCGCCACCGTGCTGCGGCCCGAACGGATCCTCGCCGCGCGCAAGCGGCGCAAGAGCCCGGCCGTGCCCCTCGGCGACTACCGCCCCCTCTTCCCGCCGCCCGGCGCCACCGTCCGCGCCGCCGCCGAACAGCTCGTCTCGCACTTCGGCGCGGACGAGTCCGACTCCGGCTCCCGACACGGCGCCGTCGAGTCCGGACCCGGCGGCGACGACGCCGACTTCCTGGAGATCGAGCAGTTCGCCCGGCTGAAGAAGATCGCCCGCAAGCCCGGCCCGGTCCTCTTCGCCCTCCTCCTCGTCGTCTCCCTCGTCGCCTGCCGCAACCTCTTCGCCGGCGGCTCCCTCGCCGGCGGCGTCCTGCTGCCCGCCCCCGACACCGTCTCCGAGCTGTGGAACCGGTACGCGGACGCCTGGCACACCCTCGGCACCGGAGGCACCCAGAGCGCCCCGCCCTACCTCGGCATCCTCGCCGCGCTCTCCGCCCTCTTCCTCGGCTCCACCTCGACCGCGCTCACCGTGCTGCTCGTCTGCTCGGTGCCGCTCGCCGGCTTCACCGCCTACTTCGCCGCCCGCGGCCTGGTCGGCTCCCGCCTCCTGCTCGCCTGGGGCGCCATCGCGTACGCCTTCCTGCCCGCCGCCACCGGCGCCCTCGCCACCGGCCGGCTCGGCACCGCGATCCTCGCGATCCTGCTCCCGCTGATGGCCCGCGCCGCCGTCGCCGCCCACGGCTTCAACCGCCCGGACCGCGGCAGCTGGCGCGCCACCTGGGCGTACGCGCTGCTGCTCACCGTCACCACCGCGTTCACCCCGGTCGTGTGGCCGCTCGCGGTCCTCCTCGGCCTCGGCGTCCTCGCCGTCCGCCGCGACGACCTCACCGCGTACGGGCTCCGCTTCCTCGCCGCCGTCGGCGTCCCGGTGCTCGCTCTGGCCCCCTGGTCGCTCTCCCTGCTGACCAGCCCCTCCGCCTTCCTCCACGAGGCCGGCCTCGACCTGCGCACCGGCACCGCCACCGCCCTCGACCTGCTCGCGAGCAGCCCCGGCGGCCCCGGCACCACCGGCGGGATCCTCCTCCTCGGCCTGGTCCTCGCCGCGCTCGCCGCCCTCCTGCGCGAGGAGCGCCGCTTCGCCGTCCTCGCCGCCTGGGCCGCCGCCCTCGCCGGCCTGCTCTTCGCCGCCCTGGCCAACGGCGCCGACGGCACCGGCTGGGCCGGCCCCGCCACCCTCGTCTACGGCTCCGCCCTCATCGCCGCCGGCATGCTCGGCGCCGAGGGCGGCCGCACCCGCGTCGCCGCCCACGGCTTCGGCTGGCGCCAGCCCGTCGCCGCGCTGATCGCCCTCGCCTGCGCCCTCGGCCCCGCCGTCGCCGCCGGCGGCTGGATGATCGGCGGCGCCGACGGCCCGCTGAGCCGCCGCGACCCCGTGCAGGTCCCCGCCTTCGTCGCCGAGGAGAGCGGCCAGGAGGACCAGCCGCGCACCCTGGTGCTCTCCGGCAGCTCGCCCGGCGCGGTCGACTACACCCTGGTCCGCGGCTCCGGCGCCCGCCTCGGCGACGCCGAGCTGACCGCGACCGCCGAGCCCGACCCGCGCCTCGACTCCGTCGTCGCCAAGCTCGTCGCCGGCTCCGGCGCCGACCAGACGCAGGAGCTGAGCGCCTTCGCCATCCGGTACGTGCTCGTGAAGGACGGCTCGCCGCGCCAGATGAGCCGCGTCCTCGACACCACCCCCGGCCTCTCCCGGCTCAGCCAGCTCGACGGCGCCGCGCTCTGGCGCGTCGACCGCGAGATCGCCCGCGTGATGATCGTCCCGCCGGCCGCGAAGACCGGCGCCGCGGCGGACGCCGACGCCGAGGCAGCCAAGGCCGTCCTCGTCCCGGCCGGACCCGTCGAGGCCCACGCCGACATCCCCGCGGGCCCCGCCGGCCGCGTGCTGCGCGTCGCCGACCGCGCCGACGAGGGCTGGACCGCCACCCTCGACGGCACCGCGCTCACCCCGACCACCGTCGACGGCTGGGCCCAGGGCTTCCAGCTTCCCGCCGGGGGCGGCCGCCTCGCCCTCACCTACGACGAGCCGTTCGCGCACACCGTCTGGATCTGGACCCAGCTCGGCCTCGCCGTCGTCCTCGTCGTCCTCGCCCTGCCGGGCCGCCGCCGCGAGATCGACGACGACCTGCCCGAGGAGGAGACGGCCATCCCGGCCCAGGCCACCGACGGCGACGGCCGCCGCGCCCGCCGCCTGCGCGCCGCCGCCGAGGCCGAGACCGCCGCCGCGGCCGCCGCCGAGGCGCCCGAGGCGTGGCCCGACGCCCCCGACGCCGACCACCCGGCCGGGACCGCCGCCATCCCCGGCCAGCAGACCGCCGAACCGGACGACTGGGACGGCGCCGCCCAGGACCCGGCCTACGCCCAGCAGCAGTACGCCGGCGCCTACGACCAGCAGGGCTACGCCCAGGAGTACGCCGCCGACCCGTACCAGCAGCAGGCGTACGCGTACCCCCAGCAGGGCTACGACCAGGACCAGGGCTACGACCCCCAGGGCGGCTACCCGGCCGGCCAGGCGTACGACCAGGGCCAGGGCTTCGACCAGACCCAGGGGTACGAGCAGGTCCAGGCGTACGACCAGGGCCAGGGCTTCGACCAGACCCAGGGTTACGACCAGACCCAGGCGTACGACCCCCAGCAGGCACCCCAGGGCTACGACCCCCAGGCGTACGCCCCCGAGGGCTACGCCGCCGGCTACGACTACGGGTACCCCCAGGGCCACGAGACCGAGCAGCGTCCCGACGGGAGCAGCAACCAGTGAAGCGCACCACCCTCTCCCTGATCGCGGTCGCCACCGCCCTCGCCGCCGTCACCGGCTTCGCCGCGCTGACCGCCCCCGGCGAGCCCGCCGCCGCGACCGCCGCCGCACCCCAGGCGGCCCGCCTCCCCGTCGAGCGCACCAGCCTGCTCTGCCCCGCCCCCAGCGGCTCGGAGATCGCCGAGACGCTCATCACCTCGTACACCCCGCCCGGCACCGCGGCCCCGGCCGCCGGCGCCGGCCCGGCCGTCAAGCCCACCGCCGTCCTCGGCGTCGCCAAGAACCCGAACGCCGGCGGCAAGAAGGGCAAGACCCCGAAGGCCCCCGCCTCCGTCACCGCCCCCGGCAAGCCGGTCTCCGCCGACGCGGACGGCGCCGTCACCCACGGCCTCACCGGCACCGCCACCGGCACCCTCGCCCCCGGCTGGACCGTCCAGCAGACCACCCTCGTCACGGCCGGCGCCGCCCGCGGCCTCCTCGGCGTCAACTGCTCCGCCCCGGACACCGACTTCTGGTTCCCGGCCGCCTCCACCGCCAAGGGCCGCGCCGACTACATCCACCTCACCAACCCGGACGACACCCTCGCCGTCGCCGACATCGAGCTGTACGGCCCCGAGGGCGAGCTGAAGACCACCATCCCCGAGGGCGTCCAGGTCCCGCCCCACTCCACCGTCCCCGTCCTCCTCGGCCCCCTCCTCACCGAAGGCGCCATGGAGAACCTGACGGCCCACGTCACCACCCGCAGCGGCCGGGTCGGCGCCGCCCACGGCGCCCCCGGCCAGGGCGGTCTCAAAGACAGGTCAGACGCCGCCCACGAAGCGCCCGGGCGCGAACTAGGTCCACGGCTTCACATA
>NZ_JBHYKM010000114.1:0-25681 GCF_042741435.1 Streptomyces sp. NPDC058955
GCCCCCGCGCCCCCGCCCCGCCCGCGCCCCCGCGGCGGCGCGCGGGGGGGGGGGCCGGGCGGGGGGCCGGGGCGGCGGGGGCGGCCGGGGCGGCCGGGGCGGCCGGGGCAGGACCGCAGACCGCGGCTGCCACCCTCGACGGGTGACAGCCGGGTGACAATGATGGCGAAACCGCCCCTTCGGTGGACCTGCCCCCTCGGCGGACCCACCCCTTCGGCGAACCTGCGCTCCCGCAGACCCGCCCCGTCGGCACGCCTGCCTCCTGGTCGCGCCGACCAGCCCTCGGCCCCGGAGAAACGATGACCGACACGTGGTGGCGGCGAGCCGCCCGCCACCCCCGCCTGCTCGACACGCTGCTCGCGCTCGCCCTCCTGGTCATCGCCGGCGGGACGACCCTGCTGAACCGCCTCGGCAAGAACGTCGAGCCCGATCCCGTCGCCCTGACCCTGGCCTTCGTCGCCTGCGCCGCGATCCTGTTCCACCACCGCCGGCCCCACGCCGTCTACGCGGTGACGCTCGTGTGCTGCCTGGCGATCTGTTTCGTCGCACCCCGCCTCGACGCGGGCCTGCTCGCGCCCCTGCTGGCGGCCCTCTACTTCCTGGCGGTACAGACCGACCGCAGGACCGCGCGCCTCGCCACCGCCACCGCGGCCGTCCTGGTCACGGGCGCCGCGATCATCAACGAACCCACGGCCTCGATCAACATGAAGATCGGGATGATCGCCTGGATCCTGCTGCCCGGCTCCATCGGCGACTCCGTACGCACCCACCGCGCCCATCTGGCCGCCACCAAGGAACGCGCCGAGCTCGCCGAACGCACCCGCGAGCAGGAAGCCCGCCGGCGGGTCGCCGACGAACGCGTCCGCATCGCCCGGGACCTGCACGACGTCGTCACCCACCACATGACCCTCGCCAACGCCCAGGCCGGCATCGCCCTCCATCTCCTCGACCGCACCCCGGACAGGGCCCGCGAGGTGCTCACCCACCTCGGCGACGCCACCGGCTCCGCCCTGCGTGAGCTCAAGGCCACCGTCGGCCTGCTGCGCCGCGCCGACGACCCCGAGGACCCGCTCGAACCCGCCCCCGGCCTCGCGCGCCTCCCCGACCTGATCCGTTCCCTCGAACAGGCCGGCCAGCCGGTCCGCCTCACCGTGGACGGCGACCCGCGGCCGGTGTCGCCCGGCGTCGACCTGACCGCCTACCGCATCCTCCAGGAAGCCCTCACCAACGCGGCCACCCACGCCCCCGGCTCCACCGCGGCCATCACCGTGCAGTACACCGGCATCCGCATCCGGCTCACCGTCACCAACAACCAGCCGACCGCCCCCGCCCGCTCCGCCGCCCCCGGCTCCGCGTCCGGTGGCTTCGGACTCATCAGCATGCGCGAACGCGCCGCGTCCGTCGGCGGACGGCTCACCTCCGGCCGCCGACCCGACGGCGGCTTCCAGGTCACCGCCGACCTGCCCCTGCACACCGGCACCGCACCGCACCCCCAGGACACCGCATGACCATCCGCGTACTGCTCGCCGACGACCAGGCCCTGCTGCGCGGCGCCTTCCGCCTCCTCATCGACACCGAGGACGACATGGAAGTGGTCCCGGAGGCGTCCGACGGCCGCGAAGCCCTCGACAAGGCCAGGTCCACCCGCCCCGACATCGTCCTCATGGACGTCCGGATGCCCGGCACCGACGGACTCTCCGCCACCGCCGCCATCCGCCGCGACCCCGACCTCACCGACACCCGCGTCCTCATCCTCACCACCTTCGAAACCGACGAACACGTCGCCCAGGCCCTCCGCGCCGGCGCCGCCGGCTTCCTCGGCAAGGACGTCCAGCCGCCCGAGCTCCTCTCCGCCCTGCGCCGCGTCGCGGCCGGCGACCCGCTGCTGTCGCCCACGGCGACGCGCGCCGTCATCGACGGCTTCCTCGCCCAGCCCGAACCCACCCCGCAGCACACCGCCGCCCCCGAACGCCTCGCCTCCCTGACCACCCGCGAACGCGAAGCGATGGCCATGGCCGCCACCGGCCTCAGCAACGAGGAGATCGCCGCCCGCATGTTCGTCAGCCCCTTCACCGTCCGCACCCACATCCACCGCGCCATGGCCAAACTCCACGCCCGCGACCGCGCGCAACTCGTCGCCATCGCCTACCAAACCGGCCTGGTCCACGCCCCCCGCCCCCCGAAGTGAGCGAGGCCCGTGGGATACGGTTCGGCCCCTGACCGATCATGAAGGAGTTCCTCCATGTCTCTCTGGGGTAAGCCCTCTTACCTCGCGGGCGCCCTCGCGCTCACGACCGTCCTCAGTGCGTCGTACCTCGCCCAAGCCGCTCCCGGCGCCGCAGCCGCCGAGGAGGCGTCCGCGCTCGTCGAGGACCGGGTCCTGCGGGTCTACAACAACAACATCGAGAACCTGGTGCGGAACAACGCCGACGGTACGTGCACCCGCATCTCCGGCCCGGACCATCTGACGTCCGAACTCGTCGACGACAACGGCAACACGGGGACCTCCGGCGTCAAGGCGCCCGACCTGCTGACCATCCAGCAGATCCGCGGCCGCGGCCAGGCCGACGCGTACGCCGACCAGCTGTCGGCCAAGTTCGGGCTGCCCGCGGGGACCTACAAGGTGATACTCGCCGCCGAGGACCCCGAGGAGTGGGGTCTCTCCCACGGCTGCAGCGACCAGTCCTTGGGCGATCTGAAGAAGAAGCAGACCAACGGCATCATCTACAACACCCAGCGGCTCAGCCTCGCCGAGGGGGACACGTCGCTGTACTGGAGCGCCGGCTGGCTCAAGCCCGTCCCCGGCGTGGACCCCGCCGACCTGTACGACAACGGCGCCGGCTGCACCCTCTACAAGCCGCCGAACAACGACGACGGCGCCACCTACGCGTACAAGTGGCGGCGCACGAGCGCCATCGCCGCCCGCTTCACCATCAAGGGCACGTCGACGACCGTGTTCGCCGCCACCATGCACCTCCCGGAGCAGAACAAGGACTACGCCTGCGCCGGCGACGGCATCAAGGGCATCGGCGACACCGGGATCCGCATCGGGACCGACGCGACCAGCCTGATGACCGGCACCTCCATCCGCGTCGTCGGCATCGACGCCAACCGCACCGCCATCCCGGCCGACACGCTGGGCGGCTACGGCATGACCGGCTACGGCACGAAGCCGACCAGCGGCACGCGCAAGATCGACTACCTGTTCATCCAGGGCAACGTGCTGCCCTCGCCGATCGGCCACACGGTCGACGGAACGAAGTCCAACCACAAGGCCCTGTACGGCTTCGTCCAGTTCTGAGCGGACGCCGCATCCCGTCCCGGTCGCGGCCTCGCCCGCGGCCGGGACCGGTTCACCACGGCGTGCCGTCCGGTTCCGTCTCCATGGTCATGCGGGCGACGTGGAGGGCCAGGTAGGAGACCTCGTCCTCGCTCAGGTGGGTGCCCAGGCGCAGCTCGACGATCGTCGCCAGCTGCTGTGCGGTGCGGGTCGCCTCCGGGTAGTGGCGGCGGATGCCCCGGCCGATCGTGGACTCGTGTCCCTTCAGCTGCCGGTGCTGCTGGATGCGCACGAAGAGGTACCGCACGTGGGTGATGAACCGGGCCGCGCTCATGGACTCCTGGGAGACGGACAGGCCGTGCCGTTCCCTGACGACGGCGAGCATCTGCTGGATGACGCCGGTCATGGTGTACGTGAAGGAGAGGTCGCCCTTGGCGAAGCCCGCGTTCACCAGGTGCAGCGCGAGCGCGATCGCCTCGGGGGGCTCCAGCCGCGGGTCCACGCGCTCGTTGATGGCCGCGAGGAGGCGCTGGGCCTGGGCGTACTCGGTGGCGTAGAGGGCCTGGACCTCGGCGCGCAGCGGGTACTCGACGACGATGCCTCGCGCGGCCCTGTCCAGCGCGCCGGCGACGTGGTCGGCGACCGCGATGGCGAGGGTCGGCCGGGTGGACTCGCGTCCCTCGATGCCGGCCTCGTCGAGGGCGATCACGACGGCTCGCAGGACCTCCTCGTCGATGAGGGCGAGGGCCTCGCTCAGATGGTCGGGGTCGCGGCCGTCCGCGGGGACGAAGACGCGCACGATCAGCGCCGGGTCGACGGGCTTGCCCTGGCGGGAGCTGAAGCCGATGCCGCGACCGGTGAGGATGACCTCCTGGCCCTTGTCGTCGCGCGCGAGGACCACATTGTTGTTGAGGACACGCAGCGCCTTCAAAGCCTGCTCTCCTTCTCGTCCGCGGTCCGTTTCTCCCCCAATGATCCCGCATGGTCCGCCGTTGCCGGACCGGACCCCGCGGGCCGGTCCGACGGCGGGTACGCGCTCCGCGGGATGTGCGCGTACCCGTGCCGGACCGGTGGCCGTCCGTCACCGCCGTACGGTCACGACGGGTGCGCCGACGGCTACGTCCTGTCCGGTGTGGGGCTCGACCGAGGCGAGCTCCGCGGTGTTGGTGACCGTCATGAGCGTGACCGTGGGGTGCTGCGCCGCGCGCACGGCGTCGAGGTCGACCTCGACGAGGAGGTCCCCGGCGCGGACCTGCCGGCCCGCTTCGGCGCGGACGTCGAAGCCCTCCCCCCGCATCTGCACCGTGTCGATGCCGACGTGGATGAGCACCTCCACGCCGTCGGCGGTGCGGATGCCGAAGGCGTGGCCGGTGTCGGCGACGACCATCAGCTCTCCGTCGACCGGGGCGACGACGCAGCCGTCGGCCGGTTCGATGCCCACGCCCTCGCCGAGCGCCCGGGAGGCGAAGACGGGGTCCCCGACCTCGTCGAGATCGACCACTCGGCCGGCGACCGGCGCGGTGAGCTCGATGCCCTGCGCGGCGGTGACGACGGGAGCGGTGGCGACAGCGGTGGAGGTGGAGGTGGAGGTGGAGGTGGTCGCGGTGGGCACGTCGGGCTTCGCGGCCGAGGCGGCGGAGGCGGCGAAGGCGGCCGTGGCACTCGCGGGGGCTCCGACGGTGACCGGCTCGCGGTCGTCGGCCGTCGCGGTCTCCACGGAGGCCGCCTCAGCCGCGTCGCGCTCGGCGTTGGCGCGGGCCCGGTCCTGCGGGGTGCGGAAGTCGGAGAAGTACACGAGGGCCATGGCGGTGAAGAAGGACGCCGTGATCGCGATGACGTAGACCAGCATCGGGTCGAAGACCGGGATGGTCAGCAGCGAGGTGAAGGCGAAGGCGTTGGTGTCCACGCCGCCGAGGACGCCCACGATGACGCCGCCGACGAGGCAGCCGACCAGCATGCGCGGGTAGATCCGCTTGAAGCGCAGGTGGATGCCGTACAGCGAGGGCTCGGAGATGCCGCCGAAGAGGCCGGCCGCGAGGGCTCCGGTCGCGGTCTGGCGCATCTCCTTCTCCCGGTGGCGCAGCGAGAGCAGCAGCACGCCGGCGGTGGCGCCGAAGCAGGCGAAGTTCCACGCGCCCATGGGGCCCTGGATGAAGTCGTAGCCGAGGGTGTTGATGTTCTGCAGCATGAGCGCGTTCAGCGGCCAGTGCAGGCCCAGCGGCACCAGGAACGGGTAGAGCAGCGGGATCATGATCGCGAAGACGATCGGCGCGTTGTTGTTGAGCCAGGACAGACCTTCCCCGAGCCCGTTGCCGGCCCAGATGCCCAGCGGGCCGATGAGGAAGGCGGTCACCGGGATCATGATCAGCATGCTGAAGAACGGCACGAAGACCATGTGCACGCTCTCGGGGAAGACGCGCTGCAGGCCCTTGTAGACCAGGGCGAGCAGGGCGACCATCAGCAGCGGCACGAAGACCTGGCCGCCGTAGTCGTTGAGCTGCATCGGCAGGCCGAAGACGTGCGCCACGGACTCCGTGGTGCCCAGCGTCTCGTTGGTCGTGGTGGTCACGCCGGGGATCTTGGAGTTGATCAGGCCCGTGAAGTTCGGGGTCATCACCGCGGCCATCACGGCGGCGCCCACCCACGGGTCGACCTTCAGCTTCTTGGCCGCGTTGTAGGCGACGAAGATCGGCAGGAAGTACAGCACCGAGCGCCACATGGCGTCGACGAACACCCAGGTCGCGGACTTGTCCGCGGCGCGGAAGTCCACCACGCCGAGGGCGTCGAGGACGGAGGCGATCGCGATGATCAGCGAGGAGCCGAGCAGGACGCCCATGAGCGGGCGGAACGAGTCCGAGAGGTACTCGAAGAAGTTGTCGAGCCAGGCGAAGCGGCCGCGGCTCTTGGCCCGCATCTCGGCCTTGACCTCGGCGTCCGACCGCCGCGGTGCCGTGCCGCCGCCGGTCATCGACGGCAGGTTCATGATCTCGGAGTGGACCCGTGCGACGGCTCCGCCGATCACGATCTGGAGGCGGTCGCCGGACTGCGGCACCGTGGCCATGACACCGTCGAGGCCGTCGAGCGCGGCCGTGTCGGTCTTGGCCCCGTCGTGGAGCTGGAAGCGCAGCCTCGTCGCGCAGTGCGTGAGGCTCTCGACGTTCTCGGCTCCGCCGACGCCGCGGAGGATCCGCTCCGCGAGCGTGCCGTGACCGGTTGCGGGTGTGTTCATGATGCGTCCTTGCATCCTCGTGCTCTTGCCGTCCTGCTTCTGTCCGCGATCTCTCCCGCCCGGATCCGGGCAACAAAAAAGGCCCGGGTCGCGCACACGGCGCTACCCAGGCCTTGCCTTCCCTCGAGCGGCACACCGCCATGGCGTCGCGTGGGCGACGAAGGCGGAGTCCTCGGGAAGTGACAATCCTGCGATCGAGATCGATTCGAACACACTGTAACACCGGGATCCACCTGCTCGGACACACCCGGCGGAGCCGGGAGAACGACCGGCCGGCGCGTAGCGCCGGCCCCGCGTCGCGTGCCAGGCTGTCGGCCGACCGGGGTGGGAAGAGGGGTTGAGGATGACGAGTACGCGAAGGCTGTTCCTGGGGGCGTTCACCGCGGGGGCCGTGACGGTCGCCACGGGAGCGGGGACCGCTTCGGCGGCCGAACAGGACGCGCAGACCGGGCAGGCCGGGCACGACGCGCAGGCCGGACAGGCGACGCAGGCCGGGCAGGACGTACAGGCCGAGGGGGACGTGACGTACCTGGGCGAGGTGCTCGCCCGCAACTTCCGCACCGACGGCGGCACCACCTCGTCGTTCAGGACCGCGTCCACGGCGACGACGGCGAAGCTCCACGCCCTGACCGTCCACCAGGCGGGCACGGCCGGCAACGGGGTCGCGCTGAACGTCGTCTCCGACAATCCGGAGGACTCGGCGATGTACCTCTCCGGGACGGAGAGGAGCCGGGGCACGCTCAAGATCCTGCACCGGGGCCACGCGGACGCGTCGGACGCGGGAGCCGCCGCGATCTCCGTCTACCTGGACACGGACGGCGTCACCGACGCCTCCGGCGGCACCGCGGCCCAGGGCATCTACGTCACCCACTCCACCGGCCCCACCAAGGGCAACCTCATCACGCTGCGGAACAACGGCGTGGACGACTTCGTGGTGAAGGGGTCCGGCGCGGTGGGCATCGGCCTCGCGATCGGCGCGACCCCGCGCGGCCGGGTGGAGATCGCCCAGCGGACCGCCCTGATCGGTCTGCTCATGCAGGCCAACGAGGACGCCAACAGCCGGCTGATCGAGATCCGGGACCGGACGGGCACGGCGAAGCTGCGGGTCCTCAACAGCGGTGCGCTGGCCGCCCACAACGCCATGTTCGGTGTCACGAGCGGAGAGTCGTACGGCGGCGGTGACGGCGTCATCGGCATCCGCAACGCCACGACCGTCCCGACCGCCGACCCGGCGAACGGCGGTGTCCTCTACGCCGAGGGCGGCGCCCTCAAGTGGCGGGGCCCGTCGGGCACCGTGACCGAGATCGGATCGGCCTGACCATGGAACTCACCCCTGAGCAGCTCGTGTCGGAGTTCCAGGACGCCGTCATGGAGCTGTACTTCGCCCGCAAGCGCATCGCCCTCCTGGAAGCCGAGAACGCGGCGCTGCGGGAGCACCTCGCCCGCGCCGAGGAGGCGTCCCGCGCGGAGACCTGACGGAGGGACCGGGACCGTGGGCGGGCGGCCGGTCGGGGGCCGGTCGCGACCCCGGCGTCCGGCTGAGTACGCGTACTCAGGTGGCGTGCGCCGCACTCGTCCATGCTGGGGCGCGAAAGCCGAACGTCTCAGGGGGACTTACGCATGGACCATGCCCTGCAGCTGCGCACTGCCACGCCTCAGGACCGCGACTGGATCCACGAGCTGCGCCACCGGGTGTACGCGGAGGAGCTCGGCCAGCATCCGGTGGATCCGTCGGGGCGGCTGAGGGACGGACTCGACGGGGACAACGTGTATCTCGTGGCCGCGCGGGGCGGGACGCGGATCGGTTTCGTCAGCCTCACCCCTCCGTGGGTCGGGCGCTACTCGCTCGACAAGTACCTGACCCGCGAGGAGCTGCCGGTCCTGTCCGAGGAGGCTCCGTTCGAGATCCGCGTCCTGACCGTCGAGGAGGAGTGGCGGTCCACCGCGGCGGCGCCGCTCCTCATGTACGCGGCGCTGCGCTGGGCGGCGGCGCGGGGCGGCCGCCGGGTCGTGGCGATGGGCCGGACGGACCTGCTGGACATGTACCGCGAAGCCGGGCTGCGGCCGGTGGGGCGCACGGTGCGCTCGGGCGCGGTGTCGTTCGAGGTCCTCAGCGGCTCCGTGGCCGAGCTGACGAGGACGGTCGCGGAGCGTCACGGCCGGACCCTGGAGCGGCTGCGGGCGGGCCTCGACTGGCGGCTCGACGTGCCCTTCGCTCCGCGTGCGGACGGCTGTGAGCACGGCGGGGCGTTCTTCTCGGCGATCGGCACCGACTTCCGGACGCTGGCCCGGCGTCACGAGGTGGTGGCGGCGGACGTGCTGGACGCGTGGTTCCCGCCCTCCCCCGAGGTCCGCGCGGCCCTCTCGGAGGATCCGGGGTGGGCTGCCCGGACCTCGCCGCCGACGGGCGCGGAGGGACTGCTCGCGGAGATCGCCCGGGTCCGCGGGCTGCCGGTGGAGTCGCTGACCGTCGGGGCGGGCTCGTCCGATCTGATCTTCCGGGCCTTCGGCCGGTGGCTGACGCCGGAGAGCCGGGTGCTGCTGCTCGATCCCGGCTATGGGGAGTACGCCCATGTCACCGAGCGGGTGATCGGCTGCCGGGTCGACCGGCTGCAGCTGCGCCGGGAGGACGGCTGGCTGCTCGATCCGGCCAGGCTCGCCGCCGCGACCGGCGACGGGCGGTACGACCTGGTCGTGGTGGTCAACCCGAACAACCCGACCGGCCGCCACGCCCCGGCCGACGCGCTGCGCGCCGTGATCGACGCCTCGCCCGTGCGGACGCGGTGGTGGATCGACGAGGCGTACCTGGGCTACGTCGATCCGGCGGACTCGCTCGCCCGGCTCGCCTCGGCCGACGAACGGGTCGTGGTCTGCACCTCGTTGTCGAAGATGTACGCCCTGTCGGGGATGCGGGCCGCGTACCTGGTGACCGGTCCCGGGACGGCGGGGGAGCTGCGGCGCTGGACGCCGCCGTGGCCCGTGAGCCTGCCCGCCCAGCTGGCTGCCGTGGCGGCGTTGCGCGATCCCGCGTACTACGCCGGATGCTGGGCCCGCACCCATGTGCTGCGCCGTGAACTGGCCGACGGCCTCCGGGCCCTGGACGGCTTCGACTCGGTCGACGAGGGGGTGGCGAACTTCCTCACGGTGACGCTGCCGCCGGACGGGCCGAGCGCGGCGGAGCTGGTGCGCGAGTGCCGGCGGCACGACGTCTTCCTGCGTGACCTGTCGCCGATGTCGCCTGCGTACGAGGGGCGGACCGTCCGGATCGCCGTCCGCGACACGGCGGAGAACGCGCGGATCGTGGCCGCGTGCCGAAGCGCCCTGGACGCGCTGCGCGAGCCTGCCGCGGTGGCGTCGGGCACGCCGGTACGGGCCTCCCGGTGACGACGGTCGCCGCTCTCGTGCCGTACCTCGGCGGGGCGCTGGCGGTCGGTGGCGTCGCGGTGGCGGCGAGCCGACGCCGTGAGCTGATGGTCCGCTGGTGCGTGTGGGCGCTCGGAGTGCCGCTGGTGACCGCCGCGTTCTGGCTCGGGCCGCCGGGGATCGCGGTGCTCGCGGCCGTGGTCGGTGTGGTCGCGGTGGCGGAGTTCGGGGGGCTGCTCCGGCTGGGCCCGGTGGACCGGGTGGTGCTGGGCGCGGCGGTCGTGGGGCTCGTCCTGACCGCCTGGCTGGCTCCCGGGGACGTGCTCCGGGCCGCGGCGGTGGGGGCGCTCGCGATCGCCGGGGTGCCGTTGCTCTCGGGCGACGCGGAGCACGGGCTGCGCCGCCTGGGGGCGGGCCTGCTGGGGCTCGTGTGGCTGGGCGTGCTGGCCGGTCTCGTGCCGTCGGGTGCCCTCGGCCTCGTGCTGTTCGTGGCCGTGTCGATCGCCGACATCGTCGCGTACGCGGCGGGTCGCCGTCTCGGCGGTCCCCGGCTCTCCCCGCTGTCCCCCGCCAAGCGGTGGAGCGGGACGCTGGCGGGGGCGGTCGCCGGGCTCCTCACGCTGGCCGCGCTGTCCTCGCTGACCTGGCAGACCGCGGTGGCCGTGGCGGTCGGCGGTCCGCTCGGGGACCTGCTGGAGTCGATGGTCAAGCGGGGCGCCCGCGCCAAGGACGCCGGCCGGTGGCTGCCCGGCTCCGGCGGCCTGCTCGACCGGATCGATTCCCTCCTGGTGGCGCTGGCTGTGTGGTTGGTGCTGGAGTGAGCCACGGGACGGGTCATCCGGGAGGGCCGGCACGCCCGAAAAGGGTTTGTCACGAGGCCGGGCCTCACCGATGATCACCTCGTGACGACCAGAAAGGGCCATGCCGGCTAGGCGCCCGACTCCGCTCTCCACCGCTCGCGCGCCGCCGCCCGCTCACCGCAGCGCCCCATGGCCGTGACCGCCCACCCAGGAGAGCCCACCCGTGCAGAAGACCGCCCTCGTCCCCTACGCCCGCCTTCCCCGAGCGCACCACGACCGCCATGTCCTGACCAGTACTGTCGACGTCTTCGGCACTGCCCACTGGCTGCTCGCCGCACGTGCTCCGCGGCCCGGCGGTGGCTCGCTGCCCTTCGACGCCCTGGTCGTCTCCGTCGATCCGGACGGCGACGTCGAGCTCACCGAGCTGAATGCCGTGCGGGCCCCATGGCCGCACCTGGACCGGCTGCCCGACGGCGGGTTCGTCGTCGCCGCGTCCCGCATCCGTCGCCGCGAGGACGCCCACCAGGTCCAGGTCTTCGACGCCCTCGGCCGCGAGACCTCGTCCTTCTCCGTCGGGGACGCCATCGAGCATCTGCTCGTGGACGAGGACGGCGGGATCTGGGTCGGCCACTTCGACGAGAACCCGGACGGCATCCGGCGTTGGAGCGCCACCGGCCGGCTCAGCTGGACGTCGGACGGCGCCGGCATTCCCGGACTCCTCGACTGCTACGCCCTGAACGTGTCGGGCACCGCCGCGTGGGCATGCCCGTACACGGACTTCCCGCTCGTCGAGATACGCCCCGGCCGCTCCGACCGGCCCGTGACGGTGCGGTCGAACCGCGTACGCGGCGCGCATGCGGTGGCCGTCCACGGCGGGAGGGTCGCCTTCTACGGCGGCTACGGCGAGGAGAGGGACCGGCTCGCCCATGGAGAACTGACGGCAGCATCCGTCGAGCCGACGGACGTCGGCCTGCTGACGCTCCCCGATGGCCGGGCCCCCGGCCGCCGACGGGTCGTCGCCCGAGGCAGCAGGATCTACGTCCAGGCCGAACCGTTCACCGCATGGGGCGTGTTCGACCTCGACGCCTGATCGCCAGACCTCTGAACCCCGGCTTTCCGCCGACACCTCCGCCCTGCTCAGTTGCTGTGGGCGGTGATGTCGCCGTGGGAGGTGGTGGCGCGGATGGTGAGGTCGGCGCCGGTGCCCTTGGCGTTCTGCAGGGTGTTGTGGATGCGGCCGTAGGAGGTGCCGGCGTCGAGGGTGGCGGCGGTGCCGCGGGCGGCGCCGACGGTGATGGAGCCGGACTGCGTGGTGAGGGCGACGGTGCCGGTGGTGGCTTCGGCGACGCGGAGGTCGCCGCGGGCGGTGGTGAGGTCGGCGGAGCCGTTGAGGCGGCCGATGGTGATGTCGCCGTCCTGGAGGGCGAGGCGGACGGTGGCGGCCTCGTCGAGCTTGACGGGGCCCTGGGCGCTCTCGTAGCTGACGTCGCCGAGGCGTCCGACGCCGCGGAGTTCGGCGCCTGCGGCGGTGGCCTGGACGCGGGAGCCGGCGGGGAGCTGGACGGTGATCTCGACAGCGCCGGAGGGGCCGAAGAGCTGGTTCTTGGCGTCGGGGGCGGTGATGGTCAGGACGCCGTCGGTGTAGGTGACGGTGGTGTCCTGGGCGGCCTTGACGTCGCGGCTCCTGCCGGCGCGGGCGGGGCGGATGTCGACGGTGGTGTCGGCGCGGTCGGCGGCGATGAAGCGGAGGTGGCCGGCGGGGATGTCGACGACGGTGGTGATCGGGGCGGTGGTGGCGAAGGTCTGCATGGTGTGGCTTCTCCCGTGGAGTCGTGGTCGGCGTTTCCGACATGGGAAAAGCTACGCTGCTTTCCAGGATGCGGCAACGAGCATGTTGCACTGGAACAGTATTTCTGCAGCTCAAGCCCCGGATTTCATTGCAATGAAAGCTGGATTGATGCAACAACATATGCCGGAACGTTGCAACGGTGGAGCAGTGAACGCCACGACCCCGCCCCCCGGCCGGCACGCAGGCACAGCCCACGGGCGCCCGTGCCGGAGAGAATCGCAGCAGCCCCGTCGGGAGATGCCATGCATGCCACCCCAGAGAGCCCACCCCCACCGACGACAGACGTACGAGCCGGAGGCCGGAGTGGTCGGGGCCGGGACGTCGCAGACCCGGCACCGGCAGGCGGTGGCTCCTGCTCGGCGTCTGCCTGATCACGGGCGCGGTCGGCGCCGGCACCTCGTCGATGGCCGCCGCCGGCGCGCCGTCGGCCCGGCAGTGCGACCCGCCCCGGAAGGCGGGGACCTCAGCGTCCAGCCGCCCCTCGCCCGGGCGGGCATCGACCAAGGTGTTCGTGCAGGTGCACTGCGCCGGCCACGCCCTGCTGTTCGAAGGCTGCTGCGGCCCGCGCTGCACCCCGGAATCAGGGACCCTACGGCGGGCGCCCGGGTGAACCCTGGGCCGGTCCCCACACCACGCGCAAGGCGGCACTGATCGAGTGGATCACCGACGTCCCCCGCGCCCGCCGTTGCCCGCTTCCCCCCGCCGCCCGTCCTACTGCGGGTGGGCTCAGGCGCGCGTGTACGTCTCGGCGACCTCGCGCAGGTTGGACTCCCGGCCGCCGCCGGTGCCGTGCACCGTCCCGATGGCGAACGTGTGGAACACGTGCAGCGTGTCGAAGTACTCCTTGAACTCACGCACCTTGCCGTCCTGGACGCGGAAGAGGAAGTGGTACTGGTTGTTGTACGTCTTGCCGTCCGCCACGGTGCCGCGCGTCTCCGCCTCGACGGCGACGCGGTCGCCCTCGGCGGTCACCGCGCCCACGGTGATCTCCAGCGGCCTGGGCAGCACCGGGATGACGTCCCGCCATCCGGCCAGCCACTCCTCGCGGGTCTTCCAGCCCGAGCCCGGCAGGTCGCCGATGAGGAAGAACGCGCAGTCCTCATGGGTCAGTTCCAGCAGGCGTTCCTCGTCCACGGCCAGGCACGCCCGCAGCCATGCGAGTGCGACGTCCTTGCGGTCCGCGATGGATTCCATGGGCCGATCCCCTCCCGATCCCTGCACCATTAGTGAACGGTGCGTTCACTATTGCAGGGGACGGTAGCATGACCCCTGCCGAATAAGGAACGGTGCGTTCACTTCGTACGGGAGGAGGGGCATCGACATGAGCCCTCGGTCGGATCTCTCCGCCTCCGAGCCCGCCGGCACGCGGCGACGCGGCGGCGAGCTGCGGCAGGCGATCTTCGACGCCGTCCACGACCAGCTCCGGACCGTCGGCTACACCGCCCTGACCATGGAAGGTGTCGCGGCCGCCGCCCGTACCGGCAAGGCCGCGCTCTACAGGCGCTGGTCGAACAAGAACGACCTGGTGCTCGACGCGCTGGCCGACGCGCTCCCCTCCCCCGCGGCGATCGACCACGGCACGGACCTGCGCGCCGGCCTCGTCGCCGCCCTGAACGGCCTGCGCAACGCGCTCAACGGCATGCACGCGACCGTCTTCCAGGTCGTCGCCGACGAAGCCGGCCACAACTCACCACTGGTCCGGTCCCTGGTCAACACCCGCGTCCTCGACCCGTGCCAGACCCGGATCCAGACGCTGTTGCGCGAGGCCGTCGACTCCGGCCGGGCCCCGGCCGCCCTGGACACGGACCTGATCGCCGCGCTGGGCCCGGCCCTGCTGCACCATCACTGCCTCACCCAGGGCACCCTGATCCCGGCCGACCTGGTGACCTCCACCGTCGACGACGTCCTCCTGCCGTTGAGCCGCGGGCCGAAGGCGTGAGCGACGCGAACGAAGGCACACGCCTTGTCCCGCTGAGCGTCGGCGGCGACGGCGCGTTCGGCATCCTGGCCCGGTCGGGCGCCTGATCGACCGGCAGGCCGAGGACGGCGGTCAGGACGAGTCGGCTCTACGGCCGCACCTTCTCCAGCAGTTCGACGCACCGCCCCAGCAGCCCGACCAGCGCTTCCCGCTCCTCGTCCGTGAACTCGGCGGCCAGCGCGCGTTCCACGCGGACGGCCTGCTCGTCGGCGTCGGCGAGGGTGGCCCGGCCCTTTTCGGTCAGGCGGGTCTCCAGGACGTTCCGGTGCCATGCGTGCGGGGTGCGCTCGATCAGGGAACGGTCCTGGAGGTTCTTCAGGACCGTGTTCATGGTCGGGGGCGTGACACCACAGCGGCGCGCCAGGGCAGCGGCGGAGATGCCCGGGTTCTCGTCGAGGCCGAGCAGCGCCGCGTACTGGGGGACGGTCAGGCCGGAGGGCTTCAGCACCGCGGCTTTGGTCGCGCCCAGGGCCTGTTCCGCCCGCTTGAGGTGGGAGCCAACGCGTTCGGAGATCGGCATGGACGTCATCTCCGCAGGATAGCCGGGCTGTCGAGCACGGAAGCACTCCGTCAACCGTAAGCCCCTTGACGATGATTAGAACTCTAACCTACGTTCGAGTTCGACAATCGGCATGTAGTCGAACGAGAGAGTTGCTGGCATGTCCCACTCGATCCGCCGTCGTACCTTCCTGACCACCTCCGCCGCCGCCCTCGCCGTCGCCGCGACGACGCAGGGCGCGCGGGCCGCCACCGCGGAGCGCGGCGGGACTCCCCGGATCACCACGGCCTTCGCCCTCACCGGCGACCGGGTGTATCCCGAGGGCATCGCGCTCGACCCGCGCAACGGGGACGTGTACGTCGGCTCGTACGCCGACGGCTCGGTCCAGCGGGCCACGCCGGGCGCCCGCTCCGCCGAGGTCTTCCTGCCCGCCGGCGCCGACGGCCGCACCACCGCGAACGGCCTCAAGGCGGACGCGGCCGGCCGCCTGTGGGTGACCGACTCGACGAGCGGCGTCGCCGTGTACGACGTGCGCGACCGCACGCTGCTCGCCCACTTCGACCTCCCGGACGACGCACCCCGGTTCGTCAACGACCTGGTCGTCACGCCCGACGGCACCGCGTACCTGACCGACAGCATCCGGGCGGTGATCTACCGCGTCACGCCCGCCGACCTGGCCCGCGCCCGGGGCGGCCGGTCGCCGCTGACGCCCCGGTACGACCTGACCGGGCTGCTCACCCCGCGCCCGGCCGACGGCTTCTCGCTCAACGGCATCACCACCGACGGGCGTCGGCTGTACGTGGTCGACATGCCGGTGGGCGAGCTGTTCCGGATCGACCTGCGGTCCGGCGCCGTCCGCCGGACCGCCCTGCACGGAGGCGACCTGAAGCACGGCGACGGCCTGGAGCTGGCCGGGCGGACCCTGTGGGTGGCGCACAACACGACCGACACGATCAGCCGGTGGCGGCTCACCCCGGACGGAGCCGCCGCACACCTGGAGCGCGTGGTGACCGACCGGGCCCTCGGCATCCCGACCACGCTGGTCCGGGACCGGGGACGACTGCTCGTCGTCCGGTCCCAGTTCGACAAGGGCGGACCGATGGGGCCGGGGGTGCCGGAGACGCCGTTCACGGTGGCGGACGTACGAGGGATCTGAGGCGTACGTACGGGGGATCTGAGGCGTACGTACGACGGGCCCCGGGGGCCTTCCGGCCGGCTGCTTACCTCCGTACCCAGTCGCACGGCGAGAGAGCACCTCCGTCGCCAGTCGTCCTCCTGATCCGGCGGGGCCCTTCGCGCCGTACGGTCGATCCGTCGATCCGTTTCCGTACGCGGAAGGAGCCCCATGTCCAGAACAGTCCTGGTGACCGGTGCCTCCACGGGCATCGGACGGGCCACCGCGCTGCTGCTGGCGCGCGAGGGCTTCACGGTGCACGCCGGCGTGCGCAAGGAGGCCGACGGCGAAGCCCTCGGCCCCGGCGTACTGCCCCTGATCCTGGACGTCACCGACGCCGGCCACATCGCGCAGGCCGCCGAGCGGGTCGGCCGGCTCGACGCCCTGGTCAACGTCGCGGGCGTCGGCGTGACCGGACCGCTCGAATTCCTGCCCCTGGACACACTGCGGTGGCAGTACGAGGTCAATGTGTTCGGGCAGATCGCCCTGACGCAGGCGATGCTGCCGAAACTGCGCGCCACGCGCGGCCGGGTGGTCACCGTCGGGTCGGTGGGCAGCTGGATCACTCTGCCCTTCGGCGGTCCGCTGTGCTCGTCCAAGCACGCCATCCGTTCGCTCAACGACGCCCTGCGGATGGAACTCGGCCCGTGGGGCGTCCGGGCGGTCCTCATCGAGCCCGGCTCCATCCACACCGATGCCGTCGACAAGCTCGAAGGCGAGGTCGAACCCCGCCTCGCGTCGCTCGGCGAAGAGGGGAGGAAGCTGTACGGGGCGGCGTACCGGACGATGGTCGCCGCCGGGCTGAAGGAGGAGCGCTCGGGTTCGAGCCCGGACGTCGTCGCCCGCGCCGTCCACCACGCCCTCACCTCACGCAGGCCGCGCGCCCGTTATCCGGTCGGCAAGAAGTCGCGGCTGATGAGCACGCTCGGCCGCGTCCTTCCCCAGTACACCCTCGACCGCCTGCGCCTGCGTGCGCTCGGCCTGTCCTGAAGGGACCGCCCATGCCCGAGCTCGCCGGAGCCGACGACCTGCCCGCGCTCGACCCCGTGTTCGCCCGACTCGCCGTAGGCGTGGGTCGGCATCTGTGGGAACTGCCGCACCTCACCCTGCGGGAGAAGGCGTTCGTCTGCCTCACCGCCGACCTGTGCCATCCCCATCTGGGCACCCCTCTGGCCATGCACGTCCGGATGGCTCTGGAAGGTGGCGTGGAGCCCGAGGCCATCAGGGAGCTGTACCGGCACCTCGCGCCGTACGTGGGGTACCCGGTGCTGGTCACCGCCTTCCAGCGGCTCGCCGAACTCGGCCTGCCCGCCGCGGAGGACGATCGGGCGGTCGAACCGAAGCCGCTGAGCGGCGAGTTGGCGCGCGCGGTACGCGACCTCGAACGCGTCGACACGGGCCTGGCCACCTTCACCGAGGACCAGTTGGCCCAGCGCTGGGCGCGCCCGCATCTCACCGTCCGCGAGCGCGCCGTCGCCTGCCTGGCGGTGGACGTGCTCTACCAGACGCTGGGTGACTCGCTGCGTCTGCACGCCGCGCTCGCCCGCGCCGCCGGAGCGACGGACGAGACGCTGCGCGACCTGGTCAGGGGCATGGCCGAATTCGGTCTGCCGAGGGCGTGGGCCGCCGCGCGGGCTCTCGGACTCGACGGGGCCGGGGCGGTCGGCTCCGGCTGAGGCGACCGCCCGACGGTTGCACGACCGGCGCGAACTCCCTTATAGGTACGCTCTTCTGACGGATAATAGGTAACCAGTCCTCGCTGACGGGCAGGGGCTACGGACGGCTCGGTCGGTGCACGTACGGGCACTCCCCAAGGGGGTCGCAGCATGTTGTACGGCCGAGCGGCCGAGCAGGCCGCGATCGACCGCCTGCTCGCCGGTCTGCCGGCCGGCCGCCCGGGGACGCTGGTGGTGCGCGGCGACGCCGGCATCGGCAAGTCGGCCCTGCTCGACTACGCCGCCGACGCCCCCGCCCAGGTCCTCCGCGTGACGGGGGTCGAGTCGGAGGCGGGGCTGCCGTTCGCCGCCCTGCACCTGCTGCTGCGCCCCGTCCTGGACCGGGTGGACGCGCTCCCCGAGCAGCAGGCGGCCGCGCTGCTCGGCGCGCTCGGCCTGGGCGGCGCCAACCGCGGCGACCGTTTCCTGGTGGGGCTGGCCACCCTCAGCCTGCTGGTGGAACTGTCCGTCCAGGAACCGCTGGTCTGCCTGGTGGACGACGCGCAGTGGCTGGACCGGGAATCGGCGGACGCGTTGACCTTCGCGGCCCGCCGCCTGTACGGCGAGCCGGTGGCGATGCTGTTCGCCGCCCGGACGGGTCCGCACTTCCCCGGCACGGGGCTGCCCGAGCTGCGGCTGGGCGCGCTCGGGGACGCGGCCGCCAGGAGTCTGCTGGCGGAGCGGGCGGGGGCGCTGCCGCCCGCCGTGCGGGAGCAGCTGGTGTCCGAGGCGCGGGGAAACCCGCTGGCTCTCGTGGAACTGCCCGCCATGCTCACCGCGGAGCAACGGCTCGGCGCCCCGGCCCCGCTGTCCTTCTGCCTGGAGACGGCCGAGCCGGTGACCGACCGGGTGCTGGCCGGCTTCCGGGAGCGGATCGCCGCTCTCCCCGAGCCGGCCCGGCGCTGTCTGCTGGTGGCGGCGCTCGACGACCGTGGCGAGCTCGGCGTGCTCACCCACGCCCTCGGTCTGCTCGGCGCGTCGCTGGTGGACGCGGCGCGGGCCGAGCGGGCGGGCCTGGTCCGCATCACCCCGCACGGCGTGGCGTTCCGTCATCCCCTCGTGCGCGCGGCGGTCCTGCTGGCCTGCGACATCTCGACGCGCATGGAGGCGCACCGGGCGCTCGCGGAGGCGGTCGACGACGACCGGCGGGCCTGGCACCTGGCCGCTGTCACGCTCCAGCCCGACGAGCTGGTGGCCGGGGAGCTGGAGCGGCTGGCGGTGCGGGCGCGGCAGCGCGGTGGTCAGGCGGCGGTGTCGGCGGCGTACGCGCGTGCCGCCGAGCTGTCGCCGGACGGGCGCGACGCCGCCCGCCGCTTCACGGCGGCGGCGCGCAGTGCGACGGAGGCCGGGCTACGGGAGCGCGCGGTGGAGCTGGTCGACCGTGCGCGGCGCGCGGCGGAGTCCTCGGTGCCGGAGGTGTCCGTACGGGCCGAGCTGGCGGAGGTGCGGGCGAAGCTGGAGTTCGAGGCGGGGCGGCCGCTGGAGGCGACCCGCCTGCTCCTGGAGGGCGCCCAGGCGGCACCGGATCGGCTGACCCGGCTGTCGTTGCTGGGGCTCGCCGCCTACTGCACCTGGTCCAGCGCCGCCCATCCCGATCAGGTCGGGCTGGCGCGGCGCGCCGAGGAGCTGACGCCTCGGGGCGGTGCGGCGGCCGATGCCGTGCGGGCCATCAACCACGACTTCCGGACCGTGCTGGAGGGCGGGACCTCGTTCGCCGGCACGTCCTCGCTCGGGCTCGGCGCCGCGCCCCTGCCGTTCGAGCTGCGCATGGTGCTCTCCTTCCAGGCCAGTCTCCGCGCGGACCGCGACGGCATGCTGGCGGCGGCCGACGGACTCGTCCGCGAGTGCCGGACGGAAGGCCGCCTGGGCCGTATGCCCCAGGCGATGACCATCCTGGCCATCTCCCGGTTGCTGGCGGGGCGGCATCCCGACGCGCGTGCCACGGCGGCCGAGGGGCTGGCCCTGGCCGCCGACGTGAACCAGCCGTTGTGGGCCGGCTACCTGGCGGGGGTGCACGCCTGGCTGTCCGCGGTGGCGGGCGACGAGGAGGGGTACCGCGCCATGGCCGCCGAGGCGCTGCGGCGCTCGGACTCGCTGGCGTGGATGCCGGGGCGTTGGTGGTCCGACTACGCCGGGGTGCTCCGGGACGTGTGCGCGGGCCGGTACGAGGCGGTCCTCGACCGGGTCGACCGGGCGGCGGCGGGCCCGAGCCGGCACGCGTTCCTGTGGACGTACGTCTGGCCCGACTACGTCGAGGCCGCGGCCCGCAGCGGTGCGCCGCAGCGTGGTGTCGAGGCGCTGCGGCGGTACGAGGCCTGGGCCGGGGCGACCGGTCGGCCGGGTCCGGAGGCGGTGCGGTACAGGGTGCGGGCGCTGCTGGCGCCCGACGACCGGGCGCGCCGGCTGTACGAGAGGGCCCTGGAGCTCCATCGCCGGCACGAGCAGCCCTTCGACCACGCCCGCACGCGGCTCCTGTACGGCGAATGGCTGCGCCGTCAGCAGCGGCGCAACGAGGCCCGTTCCCATCTGGAGGCCGCGAAGGACGCCTTCGAGCGGTTGGGGGCCACGCCGTGGTCGGCCCGTGCCGTCGCCGAACTGCGCGCGGTCGGCGTCTCCGTCCCGGACGAGGCTTCCGGCCGTCTGCTGGCCGCCCTCACGGCGCAGGAGCTGCGGGTCGTCGAGCTGGCCGTCACGGGGGCGACCAACCGCGAGATAGCCGCCCAGTTGTTCCTGAGCCCTCGGACGGTCGCGCACCACCTCTACAAGGCGTTCCCGAAGCTCGGGGTCACCTCCAGGGCGGAACTGGCCGGGCTGGTGGACCGGCGGCGCGACTGAGGCGGGCGCGGGCGGAGGGGTGCGGCGGTGGCCGTCTTCCCCGAGGAGACCACACCCACCCCTTCCTTCACACCTTGACGGAAGGGTGGTCCAGACCTATGGTCTCCACTCAACGCGCCTGCCCCACACGGCGTTTCACGTTCATCCGAGAACGGAAGGCCCCCCACCCATGCGCAGAACCGCACTTCTCGCGACCGTCGCCGCACTCGTCGCCGGTGCCCTCGCCTGGCCGTCCGCACCCCCCGCCGAAGCCGCCCCCGCCGTCTTCACCCATCCCGGAGTCACCGTCTCCCAGGGCCAGTTGGACTTTGCGCGCACCAAGGTCCTGGCCGGCGCGCAGCCCTGGAAGGGCGCCTACGACCAGATGATGGCGAGCAAGTACGCGGATCCGAACCGCACTCCGAAGCCCCGCGCGGTCGTCGAGTGCGGTTCGTACTCGAACCCCAACTACGGCTGCACCGACGAGCGCGAGGACGCGATCGCCGCGTACACCAACGCCCTCGCCTGGTACGTCACCCGGGACGCGCGCTACGCGCAGAAGTCCATCCAATTGATGGACGCCTGGTCCGCCGTCATCACGGACCACACCAACAGCAACGCCCCGCTCCAGACCGGCTGGGCCGGCTCCTCCTGGCCCAAGGCCGCCGAGATCATCAAGCACACGTACACGGGCGGTTGGCCGAACTCCGGCCGGTTCGCGACGATGCTCCGCGACGTCTACCTGCCCGAGGTCATCAACGGATCGAACTCCAACGGCAACTGGGAGCTGTCGATGATGGAGGCGGCCGTCGGCATCTCCGTCTTCCTGGAGGACCGGGCGTCGTACGACAAGGCCATGGCGAAATTCCGGACGCGCGCCGCCGCCTACGTCTACCTCGCCTCCGACGGCGAGCTGCCGAAGACCGTGCCGAGCCAGAACCTCGACACCCGCGCCAAGATCGTCGGCTACTGGCAGGGCCAGTCGACCTTCGTCACCGGCCTCACCCAGGAGACCTGCCGCGACCTCACCCACACCGGGTACGGCATCTCCGCCCTGGCACACGTCGCCGAGACCAGCCGGATCCAGGGCCAGGACCTGTACGGCACGGACGTCGGCGAGCGGCTGCGCCAGGCGCTCGGATTCCAGTCCAGGTACGAGCTCGGCACGGCCGTGCCGAGCTGGCTGTGCGGCGGCTCCCTCCACCTGGGGCTCGGCCCCGTGACGGAGGTGGGGTACAACGCCATGCACAACCGCCTCGGCTTCGCCATGACCAACACCGAGACGCTGACCAAGCGCAACCGCCCGGCCGGCACCAACAACCTCTTCGTCGCCTGGGAGACCCTCACCCACGGAGACAACGTCTCCTAGCCGCCCCACCCCGTCGCGGCCGGTGCTGTCAGTGGCGGTCTCTAGCCTGTCGCCATGATCCGTAGCGTGTTCGAGCAGCGTCCGCTCGACGCTGCCGTCGCCGATGCCGGAAGCGCGACGCTGGAGTTCGACCGGGCCCGGGCCTGGTTGCGCTCCGCGCTGGCCGGCGCCATGGAACCGTTGGGCGCCGAGGTGTGGGTTCTGGACGCGGCCCTGGAGCAGATCGTGCTGGTCCGGCATCCGTGGCGGGGGCTGGTCCCGCCGGGCGGCAAGGTCGAGCCCGGGGAGTGTCCGCGTGAGGGCGCGGCCCGGGAGCTGGCCGAGGAGACCGGTCTGCGGCCACGGTTGCTGGAGCGGCCCGCCGCGGTGGCGGTGCGGTCGTTCGGCCCGGGCCTGCCGCAGACACTGTCCCTCTCCTACGCCGCGATCGGCGACCCGGAACAGCCGCTGATCGCGGAGGACGGGCAGCCCGCCGTCTGGACGCGGCTGGACCAGGACTGGAACAGCTGCTTCCCCGACGACGGGCCGCGCATCCGGCAGTACGTGAAGCTGCTGAGGTCGAACCCCTCCGGCTGGTGAGCGTGGCCGCGCCTGCGGATGCCGGTGGAACGCCGCTGGGGCCCGGTCGGACCGGGTTGCCCGAGCTAGCGTTCCACCTCATCGCCGGACGACGGGACCGAGCACCCGCGGAATCGGGTCTCAGCTCAGCGTCTTCACCGCGGCGGCGTCGTACGGCTTCAGCTCGTCGAAGCGGCCGGCCAGGACCTTCGCCGCCCACTCCGGGTCCTGGAGCAGGGCGCGGCCGACGGCCACCATGTCGAACTCGTCGCGCTCCAGGCGGTCCAGGAGTTCGTCGATGCCCTTGACCGGGGAGCCCTCGCCCATGAAGGCGCCGATGAAGTCGCCGTCGAGGCCGACCGAGCCGACGGTGATGGTGGGCCGGCCGGTGAGCTTCTTGGTCCAGCCGGCCAGGTTGAGGTCCGAGCCGTCGAACTCGGGGATCCAGTAGCGGCGGGTGGAGGCGTGGAAGGCGTCGACACCGGCGGCGGCCAGCGGGGACAGGATCGCCTCCAGCTCCTGCGGGGTCTCGGCGAGCCTCGCGTCGTAGGCGTCCTGCTTCCACTGCGAGTAGCGGAAGATGACCGGGAATTCGGGCGAGACGGCCGCGCGCACGGCGGCCACGATCTCGGCCGCGAACTTCGTACGGGCCACGG
This sequence comes from Streptomyces sp. NPDC058955, assembly GCF_042741435.1. NCBI lineage: Bacteria > Bacillati > Actinomycetota > Actinomycetes > Kitasatosporales > Streptomycetaceae > Streptomyces > Streptomyces sp. NPDC058955. The sequence goes on from NZ_JBHYKM010000114.1 coordinate 23,285, forward strand.
GGTCGCCGCCGTAGGCATCGGTACGCCGGTTCGTCCCCGCCCACAGGAACTGGTCGAGGAGGTAGCCGTGGGCGCCGTGCAGCTCGACGCCGTCGAAGCCGATGCGCTCGGCGGCCGCGGCGGCCTCGGCGAAGGCGCCGATGACGTCGTCGAGGTCGCGCTGGGTCATCGCCTTGCCCGCGCCCTCGGTGCCGTCGGTGCGGATGCCGGAGGGTCCGACGGCGGGGGCCTCGGGGTAGGGCGCCTGGCCCTGCTTGCGGACCATGCCGATGTGCCAGAGCTGCGGCACGATCGTGCCGCCCTCCGCGTGGACGGCCTCGGCGACCTTCGCCCACCCCGCCAGCTGCTCCTCGCCGTCGAACCGGGGCACGCGGTCGCTCTGACCGGCCGACTCGTGGCCGACGTACGTCCCCTCGGTGACGATCAGCCCCACGCCGGCGGCGGCACGGCGCGCGTAGTACGACCGCACGTCCTCGCCGGCGACGCCGCCCGGGGAGAACATGCGGGTCATCGGCGCCATCGCGATGCGGTTCGGGACGGTCAGGCCGTTCAGCGCGACGGGCCGGGACAGGATCTCGGCCGCGCGGGAGGCGGGGGACGCGGTGACGGTCACAGGGACGCTCCTCATGGCTACTGCTTGACAAGCTTGATGGTTGAGATCTTCATGCAATAGCGAAGACGGTAGACGTCAATATTTGAGACAGTCAAGTATCGAGGTGGTCAAGTATCCCGGGGTAGGGTGGCCCCATGACCGAAGGTGCCCCCGTCGACACGGCCCAGCTCATGGAGCTGCTCTCCGTCTCCCTCGGCGTGTACTACGGCGAGTTCACGGTCGCGGCGGCGAGCGAGAACCTGACGGCGAGCCAGGGCAAGGCCCTCACCGTGCTGCGCCGAGGACCCGTCGCGATGCGCGCCCTGGCCGAGACCATGACCTGCGACGCCTCGAACATCACCGGCATCATCGACCGTCTGGAGAAGCGCGGCCTGGTGCGCCGCGAGGCCGACGCGTCCGACCGGCGCGTCAAGAACGTCATCCTCACCCCCGACGGCGAGCGCGTCGCCGACGCGATCCGCGCGAGGATGCGCGTCACCCAGGAGGGCCTGGAGAGCCTCGGCGCCGAGGACCGCGACCGTCTGCGATCCCTGCTGGAACGGGTCTTCCTGACCAAGCCCGCCGCCTGACCGGGGCGGCGGGCCGGGGAACCGTCGTGGACGGCGTGCGTCAGCCGGGCAGGTTGCCGTCGCCGCCCATGTTGGCGACCATGCGACGCAGGACGTTGATCGTGGTCACGAAGTCGGCCGTGCCGACGCCCGCGTGCACCCGCTGATGAATGCGCGCGTTCCGCTCCTTCGCCCGCGCGCGCCCCTCCTCCCCCGCCTCGGTCAACGTCATGAGCCCCGCGTCCTCGGTGAGCCACCCTCGGCCGACCAGGTCGTCGAAGACCCCGTCGAAGTCGGTCCCGCGGTCGTCCCAGTGCACCAGCCGCTCGGTCAGCGCCGCCCGGGTCCACCTCCCCGGCTCCCCCGCGACGTGGTTGAGCGTCCACCAATGCGGCTGCGTGAGACCCTCCACCGCCAACTGCTCGCGGATGGCCCCGACCACCAGCCGGTACGCCATGCCGGTCCACGCGCCGATGGGCTGGGCCGCCAGTTCCCGCTCCTCGTACTCCCTGAACGTCACGCTCACGTGCGTCTCCTCCTCGCGATCGACGGAACGCGACGACCGTAGAACCTCACGTTAAGTCGAGGTCAAGGTGGTCACTCCGGGGTGTCGGCCAGGTCCGTCGCGAGCCGGGCGTAGGACATCATGTCCCGGCGCTCGCCGCCGACCGGCTGCCGGCCGCGGTGGAGTCCTTCGTACGAGAAGCCGGCCTGGGCCGCGGTCTTGCGCGAGGCCGTGTTCCAGGGCTCGACGTACAGTTCGAGCCGCTCGAAGCCGAGGTCGCGAAAAGCCCAGGAGCCGAGGGCGCGCAGGGCCACGGCCGCAAGGCCGCGTCCGCGCGCGGAGCCCGCCACCCAGTAGCCCACGGCCGCCCGGCCCTCGTCGGTGGCGTTCGGCCACAGGCCGATCGCGCCGAGGCCGCGGTCCCCCTCGGCCTCGGCCATGACGAACGGGTAGCCGGTGCGACGGAGCGCCCGATCCTCCTGGCGGGAGATGAACGCGACGCCTTCGTCGTGGGTGTACGGGCTCGGCACCGTGGTGACCAGGGGGATGTAGTCGTCCTCCGCCGCCTCGCGCACCAGCGGCAGGTCGCCGATGTGCCAGGGCCTCAGCAGGAGATCGTCGCCCACGGCGATACGGGGAACATGGAACGGTGTCTGCATCCCTCTCCCTACCATGCCCGGCGCGGTGCGCATGGGCGCCGGGCCGGGCGGGGAGCACGCTGGGGGGGGCGG
>NZ_JBHYKM010000115.1:0-25340 GCF_042741435.1 Streptomyces sp. NPDC058955
GTGCGTGGGTGGGTGGGGCCGGGGTGGGGGGTGTCGTCGGGGGCCGCGCGGCGGCCGACCCCGCCGGTCGCGCCGTCCCGGCCGGGGGGGGGGGCGCCGCCGGAGTCGCCGGCGACGACCGGCAGGCCGGTCGCGGACGCCTCCAGGTAGACGATGCCGAGCCCCTCGACGTCGAGCCCGCCGCGGCGGGTCCGGCAGGGCATGGCGAAGACGTCGCCGGCGCCGTAGTGGGCGGGGAGCTCCGCCCAGGGCACGGCACCGGTGAAGCGGACGGAGGCGGCGACGCCGGTCTCGGCGGCGAGCCGGCGGAGGTCCTGCTCGTACGGGCCGCCGCCGACGATCAGCAGGACCGCGTCCGGCACCTTCCGCAGGATCAGGGGCAGGGCGCGGATCAGGGTGTCCTGGCCCTTGCGCGGCACGAGCCGGGAGACGCAGACCACGACCGGGCGGTCGGTGAGGCCGAGCCGGGCCCGCACCTCGTCACCGCCGGAGCCGGGGTGGAAGGTCTTCTCGTCGACGCCGGGCGGCAGCTGCACCATGCGGTCGGCGGCGGCCGGGGTGAGGGCGGAGGCGATCCGGGAGCGGGTGTACTCGCCGAGGTAGGTGAGGGTGTCCGTACCCTCGCCGATCCGCCGCAGCAGCTGCCGGGCGGCGGGCAGCTGCGCCCAGCCGGCCTCGTGGCCGTGGGTGGTGGCGACCAGCCGCTTCGCACCGGCCCTGCGGAGGGCGGGGGCCATCAGCCCGAGCGGTGCGGCGGCGCCGAACCAGACGGACTCGCAGCCGTGTTCGCGCAGCAGCGCGGTCGCCCGGGCGGTGACCCGTGGTGTGGGCAACAGCATGGTGGTGCGGTCCCGGACAACCGTGAAAGGCTGTTCGGCGTCGAACAGAGCGGTGGCCTCCGCCCCTTCGCGGCCTCGCTTCCACGTGGAGGCGTAGACCACGAGCCGGTCGGGGTCCAGTCGCAACGCCATGTTGTGCAGGAACGCCTGGATTCCGCCGGGACGCGGCGGGAAGTCGTTCGTTACGATCAGGGTCTTGTGCATCGTGACAGACAGTACGTGATGGCACGCGATCGCACCCTACGCCCGGCACCACCCCCCTCCGCGCGAGCGGACCGACAGGACAGGAACAGGACAGGTATGACGGGCGCAGTGGGGATCGGCTCGCGCACGGCTGGGCGGCTGCGGGAGTTGCGTCTCCCGCTCGGCCTCTGGGCACTGACCAGGATCATCCTCCTGGTGTGCGTCTTCAGGATCGTGGTGGTTCCGGGCCCGGACGTCACCAGCGACGTGGAGCAGATCTACCAGAGCTGGTACGAGGTCCTGAAGACCGGCACGTACCCGCAGGACGACGTCACCTGGCAGTACCCGCCGGCCGCCGCCCTCGCGATCCTCTCCCCCGTCCTGCTGCCGTTCCTGAACTACTCGGCCGCGTTCTTCGTGCTGGCCTTCCTCTGCGACGCCCTGGTCTTCGGGCTGCTCGTGCACACGGGCGGGCGGCCGGGCCGGTCGATGCGGGGCGCCTGGCTGTGGCTGGCGGCGGTGCCGCTGATGGGCCCGACCGCGTACGCCCGCTACGACATCATGGTCACCGCCGTCGCCGTGGCGGGGCTGCTCGCCGCCATCCGCAGCCCGCGCGTGCTGGGCGCGCTCGCCGGTTTCGGCGCGGTCCTCAAGGTGTGGCCGGCGCTGATCCTGGCGGGCACCCCGAAGGGCCGGGCGACCTGGCGGTCCTGGCCGACGGCGGCCGGTACGGCGGTGGGCGTGCTGGTGCTGTGCATGGCCTGGATGCCGGGCTCGCTGGCCTTCCTGTCGTTCCAGAGCGAGCGGGGCACGGAGGTGGAGTCGCTGGGCGCGATGGTCTTCCACGTGGCCCGGCACTTCGGCTGGGACGGCGAGGCGCGGATGAACTACGGCTCGATCGAGTTCCTCGGCCCGTACGTCTCCTGGGTGTCGAAGGGCGCGATGGCGCTGACCGTGGCCGCCTTCGGCTGGCTGCTGCTGTGGCGGTTCAAGGCGCGCCGCTTCACCTCCTCGACGGTGGCGGACGCGGCCTTCGTCGCGGTGCTGCTCTTCACCGCGACGAGCCGGGTGATCTCGCCCCAGTACATGATCTGGCTGGTCGGTCTCGCGGCGGTCTGCCTGGTGTACCGGTCGAGCCGGATGCGGACGCCCGCGTATCTGATCCTGTGGGCGACCGCGGTGACCCAGTTCGAGTTCCCGGTCTGGTTCTCGCACGTGACGCAGAGCGACTGGCTGGGCATCGGGGTGCTGTTCCTGCGCAACGGCCTGCTGATCGCCGCGACCCTGATGGCCTGCCGGATCCTGTGGAAGCACACGGTCACCGAGGCCGGCACGGTCATCCCGGTCCCGGAGGGTCAGCCGGAGCGCGAGAAGGTGCTGACCGGCTCGGCCTGACCGGTTCCGCCCGGGCGGCGCGGGCGGTACGGCGGTGCAGCACCGCCAGCGCGCCGCCCTGCGCGGCCATGGCGAGCGTCATGGCCAGGCAGACGCCGGGCAGCCCGAGCCCCGACAGGGCGAGGGCGAGCGGCAGCTGGAGCAGGACGCCGGCGACGGTGATCCTGGCCAGGTACGGACTCGCCCCCGCCCCTTCGAAGACCCCGGCTGCGGCGATGTACGCGCCCAGCAGCGGCAGGTATCCCACGAGGCAGCGCAGGAAGAGCGCACCCGCCGCGGCCGGCTCGGGCCCCGCCCCGAAGAGCCGCATCACCCCGTCCGCGCCGGCCCAGAGCGCCGCGGCGAAGCCCGCGCCGAGCGCCGCCCCGAGCAGGGCGGCGGCGCGGGCGACGGGCCCGGGCCCGCCCGTCCCGGCGCCGAGCAGGTGCGCGGTGTGGATGGCGGCGGCCTGGCGGACCGCGTAGAAGGCCATGGTGGCGACGTACATGGCCTTGGTGGCGATGCCGTAGGCGGCGGTCTCGGCCACCCCGAGCCGGGCGACCACGGCGACGAGGGCGAGCGCGCCGGCCATCCGGACGGTGAAGTCGGCCGCCATCGGCAGCCCGGTGGCGGCGGTGCGGCGCAGGGCGGCGCCGGTGCTCCCGGCGGGCGCGGTGGCCCGGGCGGCCCTGAGCAGCGGGTTCCGGCGGAGCGCGGCCAGTCCGGCGGCGAGGGCGACCGTGCGGCCGAGGACGGTGGCGAGGGCGGCGCCCGGCACCCCGTACGCGTGGATGAGGAGCGGGTCGAGGACCAGGATCAGGCCGTTGGCGAGGAGGGCGAGCCGCATGGGGGTGCGGGTGTCGCCGGCGCCCTTGAGGACGCCGTCGACGACGTGTCCGGCGAAGAAGACGGCGGTGCCGGGGAGCGAGACGGCAAGGTAGGCGGCGGTGAGGCGGTACGCGTCCCCGTCCGCCCCGCCCAGGAGGAGCGCGGCCAGCGGTTCGCGCAGCAGCCAGCCGCCGAGGGCGACGGGCGGGACGAGCAGGGCGCACAGCGCGGCCCCGCCCCGGACGGCGGTGCGGACGGCGCCGGGGTCGGCGGCGCCGCGGGCCCGGGCGACGAGCACGGTGGTGCCGGAGCCGGCCATGAGGACGACGCCGAGCAGCAGGTTCTCGACGTTGCCGGCGAGGGCGACGGCGGCGACCGCGGCCCCGCCGAGTCCGGCGACCCAGACCATGTTGACGATCCCGGCGGCGACCCCGGCGAGCAGTTCCAGATAGACCGGCCCGCCGAGCCGGACGAGCACCCGGTGATGGCTCCGCTGAGCCTCCATACGATCCCCCTCGAAACGATGTACCTCGATTCGAGGCACCTCGATTCGAGGCACCTCGAAAAGAGGTAGCATGCGGCGAGGAGCAAGGACAAGCGCGAGGAGGGGACGGCCGGTGCTGGAACTGTCGATCCTGGGCTTCCTGTACGGGCGGCCGCTGCACGGCTACGAGCTGAAGGAGCGCATCCAGGCGCTGAGCGGCCACGTCCGCCCGGTCAGCGACGGCGCCCTCTACCCGGCGATCAACCGGCTGGTCGACAAGGGCCTGGTGGAGAGCCGCACCGAGCCCGGCACCAGCGCCGCCCCGCGCCGCACCCTCTCGCTCACCCCCGACGGCCGCGCCGCGCTGCTCGCCCGGCTCCGCTCCCCCAAGGACGCCGAGATCACCGACGGCCAGCGCTTCTTCACCGTGCTGACCTTCCTCGGCCTGCTGCCCGACCCGGCCGAGCAGGCCGCCGTCCTGCGCCGCCGGCAGACCTTCCTGCTGACCCCCGCCAGCTTCTTCTACGAGAACGGCGCCCCGGCCACCGTCGAGGAGGAGCCCGACCTCTTCCGCCGCGGCATGCTCCGCATCGCCCGCGCGACCGGCACCGAGGAGAAGACCTGGCTCGCCGAGGCCCTCGCCGAGCTCGACGCCCGCGCGGCGGGGGCTCAGCCGAGCTGATCCCGCAGATGGGCCCGCCAGGCGGCGGTGAACTCCTCCGGGCTCGTGTCCAGCACCGCCCGCAGGGCGCTCTCCACCGCGCCGTCCCGGCCCGGGTGGGCGCCCACCTCCCGGTAGAAGGCGGTCAGCCGCTCCTCGCCCCAGCGGTCGGCGATCATCGCGCAGACCAGCCAGCCGGTCTCGTAGGCCCGGGCCAGCGCCTCGGAGTCGCCGGAGAAGCCGAAGTCGGCGTCCTCGGGAAGGGCGGCCGGCACCTCCCCGGCCCGCACGGCCCGCCGCAGCTCCGGGGCGCCTTGGGCGGGCGTCCGGCCGGAGCCCCGGTAGGCGGTCCAGTCGGCGAAGCCCTCGGAGAGCCAGACCGGGGTGGACGGCGTGGTGTGGGCGCGGGTGGCGACGTGGACGGTCTCGTGGGTGAGGATCAGCTCCCGGCCGAAGGAGCCGAGCACCCCGTACGCCTCCGGATTGACGATCACCCGGTCCGCCGGCGACGTGGCCCGGCGCTCCGTCTCGCCGGTGGTGACGGCCGCTATCCCCCGGTACTGGGAGCCGTCCACCCCGAGCAGCCCGCCCATCGCGTCCAGGGAGGCGGGGACCAGGACGAGCACCCGGCCCGGCCACTCCTCGCTCCACACCGCGTCGACGGCGGGCACCGCCCGGTCGGCGAGCCGGGCGATCTCGGCCAGCCGCTCCCGGTCCTGCCCGACGCCGAGCACCAGCGAACGGTCGCCGCGCACCGCGGCCACCGCGCCCTGCTCCCAGAGCCGCACCGGGGCGCCCTCGGCGGGCCGCTCCCCGGTCACGTACCAGCGCCCGTCCCGCTCCACCAGCTCCATCACCCGCTCCGTGTCCTGCGGGCCCCGGTCGTACCCCGCGACGCGGTGGCCGCGCTCGACCCGGGCGGTGAGCCGGCCCTCGCCGGTCCGGTCGACGCCGGTGACCCGGTAGCTCCAGCCGGCCAGCGGCACCTCGGCGAGCCGGCGGAACTCGGTCCGGGCGGCCGCCCGGTGCGCGGGGTCGGCGGCGGCGAGCCAGGCGGTCTCGTCGCGGTCCAGGAGGGCCTCGGCGTGCCGGTCGAGCAGGGCCTGGACCTCGCGGAGGGCCGGGTCGGCGGGCCGGGCGGCGGTGGAGCAGCCGACGAGGGCGGCGAGGGCGAGGAGCAGGGCGAGCAGCGCTCCCCCCGTCCGTCGCGCGCCGCACCCCTGTTCCACCACGCCCCCGATCGTACGGAAGGGTGACGGGGTCACGCCTCCCGGAGCGGCGGGGCGGCCGGGCTCAGAGCCGGGTCACCGTCACGTGGGACATCATGTTCACCGGGTCGTAGCGGACCCGGGCGCCCGGGTAGGGGGCGTGGATGACCTGACCGTTCCCGGCGTAGATGCCGACGTGGCTGGCGTCGCCGCGGTAGGTGACGAGGTCGCCGGGCTGCGCCTGGGAGAGCGGCACCTGCCGGCCGGCGTACCGCTGGGCGGCCGAGGTGCGCGGCAGGCTGATCCCGGCCTGCCGGTACGACCAGACCATCAGCCCCGAGCAGTCGAAGGCCGAGGGGCCCGTCGCGCCCCAGACGTACGGCTTGCCGACGGCGCTGCGGGCGGCCATCACGGCGGCGGCGCCGCGCGAGTCGGCCGGGCCGAGGTCGGCGGCCGGCGGCAGCTCCTCGCCGGGGCCCCCGGCGCGCCCGCCGGAGCGGGAGGCCCGCTCGTAGTCGGCGCGCTCGGCGGCGGTGAGGGAGGCGAGGACCCGGCGGGCCTCGGCCAGCTTCCGCTCCACCGACCGCTTGTGGCGGGCCACCTCGGCGCGGCTGCGCTCCAGTTCGCCGAGGGCGGTACGGGCCTCGGCGCGCTCCTGGTCGAGCCGGCGGCGCTCCCGGTGGAGCTCGGTGAGGGCGGCGCTCTGCCGGGCGGTGACCCGGTCGAGTGCGGAGGCCCGGTCGAGGTAGCTGTCCGGGTCGGAGGAGAGCAGCAGGACGAGGGTGGGGTCGAGGCCGCCGGAGCGGTACTGAGCGCCGGCGAGCGCGCCGAGCGCGCCCCGCATCCGGTTGATGCGCTCCTGGCCGCGGGCGAGGCTGTCCTGGGCCTGGCCGACCTTGCGGCGCAGGGCGTCGGCCTTCTCGTCGGCCTGGTTGTAGCCCTCGGCGGCGCGCTCGGCCTCCTCGTAGAGGCGGTCGACCTTGGCCCGGGTGGCCTCGGTGCCGGCGCCCGGGTCGGCGGTCGCGGGGACGGCGCCGAAGGAGGCCGCCGCGGTGGCCGCGGCGGCGGCGGTCAGGACGGTGACCCGGGCGGGTCGGCGGTGGGAGGCCACGGCTCGCGCTCTCCGTTCGGCTCGTGCGGACTGGCGCCGCAGACAGTAGCCGCTCACCCGGTCGCGTCCAACGAAGGTGCCGGGCACACAAAATGACGCCCCGCCGGAGATCACAAGGTCACCGGCGGGGCGTCAGGTCAGCTCGGGGTGCGGCGAACCACCCGTTCGGGCGGCACGGCCGGGCGGGTCAGCCGCCGATGCGGACACCGAACTGGAACGTGCCCATGTAGTTCATCGACTCGTAGCGGACCACGGCGCCCGGCTTGGGGGCGTGCAGGATCGTGTTGTTGCCCGCGTACAGGCCCACGTGCGACAGGCCGTTGAAGAAGACCAGGTCGCCGGGGCGGAGCTGGCTGCGGCCGATCTTCACGCCGTCGTTCTGCTGGGTGTACGTGGTGCGGGTCAGCGTGGCACCGGCCTGGCGGTAGGCCCACATGGTCAGACCGGAGCAGTCGTACGCGTTGGGGCCCTCGGCGCCGGACACGTACGGCTTGCCGACCTGGGTGGCGGCGGCGGAGAGGGCGGCGGCGCCCAGGCCGCTGGCCGGGGCCTCGTTGCCGAGGTCGAGACGGGGGGCGGCGGCGCGGGAGGCGCGCTCGGCCTCGGCCTGCTCCTGCTGCTGGATGCGGGCGCGCTCCGCGGCGGTGAGCGTGTTGAGCAGCTTGCGGGCCTCGGCGAGCTTGCCCTGGATCTTCTTCTTCTTCTCGCCGAGGGTCTTGCGGACGTCCTCCAGGTCGGCGAGCTTCGCGGTCGCCTCGGCGCGCTCCTGGGCGAGGGCGCGCTGCTTGTCCTGGATGGTGGCGAGGACGTCGGCCTGCTGGTCGGTGACCCGGCCGATGGCGGACGCCTTGTCGAGGTAGTCGTCCGGGTTCGAGGAGAGGAAGAGCTGGAGCGCCGGGTCGATGCCGCCGGAGCGGTACTGGGCGCTGGCGACCGAACCGATCTGGTCCCGGAGGGTGTTCAGCTCCTGCTGACCACGCGCCACCCGGTCCTGGATCTGGCCGATCTCCTTCTGCAGCTTGCCGCGGCGCTCCTCGGCCAGGCTGTGCTGCTCCGTGGCCTCCTCGGCCTCGTGGTAGAGCTTGTCGACCTTCGACTTGACCTCGTCGATCTTCGGCTTGGGGGCCGCCTGGGCTCCGGTCTGGGCGGAGAGCGCGACGGCGGCGGCCGCGGTCGCGGTGAGCACGGTCACACGGGTGCGGCTCGGCTGCTTGGGTCGACGGTGGGACGCCACGAAGGCGAGCTCCTTCTTCCTCGAGCCGCCCGGCCGGTCAGGGGCAGGCGGTTCCTCCACGGATCGCCCGGGTGGGTGATCAACCGCGCGAAGGTTCGAGGCCCGACCCTAGTGACCAAGTTGTGATCAGTTCAAATCCCGACGGCAAAAAACTCGCTCACGCAGCACTTTATTTACACGCATCACACGGGCGGTGACGGGCACTTGACGGTGCGCCGTCCATAAATCGGGCATAGAACCCAAGAGTTGCGACCCGGGCGAGTCGTTACGAGAGCCGCGAAAGGCGCTTGAGGAGCAATGCCGACGCCACCGGCCGCGCCCCGGCCTTGGCGACGCCGTCCGCGACCTCGCGGTCGGTGGAGACCACGACGACCGGCCGGCCCGGCGGCTCCGCCCGCACCAGCTGGCGGATCAACTCGTCGGCCGTGACACCGGGCTTGGAGAAGAGCACCCGCACCCCGCGCGGCGGCGCGAGCAGCACCGGAGCGGCCAGCTCGGCCCCGTCGAAGACACAGGTGACCTCGGCGCCCGAGCGGGCCGCGAGCGCGGAGAGCCCGCCGAGCAGCCGCAGCCGCTGCTTCTCCAGCGGCATCGTCGGGTAGCCGGTCTTGGTGACGTTGTAGCCGTCGACGACGAGATGGGTCTGCGGCAGCGTCAACAGCTGGTCCAGCAGGGCCGGATCGGTCTCCGACAGCGCGCGGGTCGCGATGTCCTTCGGCGACATCCGCCCCGGCTCCACGGCGTCCACGGTGTCCGCCGGGTGCACCGACACCGGCGGCAGGGCGAGTTCGCGCCGCAGGCCCTGCGCCGCGTCGAGGACGGTGTCGAGCAGCAGCCGCAGCCGCATGTCCTCCACCGAGCGCCCCTCGCGGGCCGCCCGGCGGCTCGCCTCCAGGGCCGCCTCGACCTCGCCGAGCCGGGCCTTCAGCCGCCGCGACTCGCTCTCCGCGGCGGACACCTGGGCCGCCGACTCCGCGCGGGCGGCCTCGCTCTCGGCCTGGACGCGGCGCAGCGCGGCCTCGCCCCGCTTCACGTCGCTCTGGGCGCTGCGCAGCTTGCGGTGAAGCGATTCGGCTTCCTTGCGGGCGGCCTCCAGGTCGTGCCGGAGCTGCTCGGTCTCGCCCCGGGTCCGTTCCCGGGCCGCGGCCAGCTCCTCGCGGAGCCGCTCCAGCTCGCGCCGGCCCGCCTCGTCGGCGCGTTCGGCGTCGGCCCGCTGGACCTCCTCGCCGGCGGCGGCCACCAGCTTGGACCAACCCGGCGGGCGGAGCACGTACGCCGCCGCGGCCACATCGACGGGGTCGGCGGCGGCGGGCGGGGCGCCGGTCTCGACGGCCCCGGCCAGCTCGGGCTGGGTCTGCCGGAACCGCTCGCCGATCCGCTGCCGGAAGAGCGGATCGCCCTCCAGCGCGGCGGCCATCGCGTTGCCCGCGAACTTGGCGCGCCGACTGGCGGTGAAGCGGGCGTACTGGCGCAGGGGGGCGGGCAGCTCGGCGACGGTCAGGCCGCCGAAGGCGTCGGCGACCAGCGCGATCACCCGCCGCCGTACCCCCTCCGGCAGGGGATTGTCGAGCGTCTCGGCAGCGTCACCCGCCGCGCCGGCCGGTTCGTCACCGTGCGCGGACTGCTCCACGATCCGTCACCCCTACTGTCGTCGGCGCCGTCCGTCAGGACTCGACGCCCGGCTTGTCCACGAGTTCGATCTGGTCCACCGCGTTGCACCAGCGGCAGCGGACCGACTCGATGGTCTCACTGAGCACCTCGCGCTCCTCGACCTTGGGCTCCCCGGCCAGGTCCAGATGGACGTACTCGACGACCTTGGAGGAGCGCGTCACGTCGAAGCGGGTCAGGTTGCCGCAGAGGGTGCAGCGCCAGCGGGTCTCGTCGGTCGGCAGGGGAACCGTCGTCATGGTTGCCGTCCTTCTTCCTGTCGTGGTGTACCAGGTACGGGAGCCGCGGTGCGCCGTCGGACTGCGGTGCTCGATCCCGTAACCCTACGGCCTCACCGGAGGCCGCCCGGCCCGGCGAGGCACTCTGTCCACTTCGTCCCTTCTGGGCCATGATCTGTCCATGATCGACTGGCGAGGCACGGCCCTGGGCGCCTGCCGGAGCGTCCGTACCGGACCCGCGGTGACCTACGGACTGATCGCCGCCTGCTGTCTCCTCTTCATTGTCAGCCCGGTCTCCGGACTGAACCCGGTGTACGGCACCGGGGACGAGGTGCTCGCGGCGCAGAGCGCGTACTTCCGGCGCTGGGGGGTGGTGCCGGCCGAGCTCGTGCGGGGCGACCCGGGCGCCCTCCTCACCCCCTTCACCGCCCTCTTCGTGCACGGCGGCTGGCTCCATCTGCTCGGCAACATGCTCTTCCTGTGGGTCTTCGGGGCGATGGCCGAGGAGCGGATGGGGCACGTCGAGTTCGCCCTCTTCTACCTGGGCACCGGCTACGTGGCCCTGCTCGGGTACGCCGTGGCGCACGCGGACAGCGAGCAGACCCTGGTCGGCGCTTCGGGGGCGATCTCGGCGGTGCTCGGGGCCTTCCTCTTCCTCTTCCCGCGCTCCCGGGTGACCAGCCTCTTCCCCTTCCTCTTCTTCCTGCCGCTGCGCTTCCCGGCCTGGGCGGTGCTGGTCTTCTGGTTCACGCTCCAGTGGCTGGCCGCGCGGGCCGCGGGCGCGGGGCCGGGGGTCGCCTATCTGGCCCACGTCGTGGGCTTCTCGGTCGGCTTCCTCTACGCCTGGGTGCGGTTCCGGGGTGGGGATAGAGTGAAAACCCCAGCAGCGGCGACCGAGGGAGACAGCCAGCCGTGATCACCGCGATCGTCCTCATCAAGACCAGCGTGGACCGCATCCCCGAGATCGCGGAGTCGATCGCCGCGCTCGACAACGTCAGCGAGGTCTTCTCGGTGACCGGTACGTACGACCTCATCGCGATGGTCCGGGTGCCGCGCCACGACGACCTGGCGGAGGTCATCCCCGGCCGGATCAGCAAGATCCCGGGCGTCGAGGCCACCGACACGCACGTCGCGTTCCGCACCTACTCGCAGCACGACCTGGAGGCGGCCTTCGCCATCGGTCTGGAGTCCTGACACCGGACGCGCGGCATGGGTGAAGGGGCCTCCCCCGTCGGGAGGCCCCTTCACCCGTACGAGTGAGCGATCAGCCGCGGTCGGGCACGCAGCGGCCGTCCTCGGTGCGGTACTTCCACTGGGCGCCGTCGCGGACGAGCTCCTTCACGGCGCCGACGAACCGCTCGACGTGCTCGTCCGGCGTACCGGCGCCGAAGCTGACCCGGATGGCGTTCAGGGAGCGCTCGCCCGGGTTCGCCTCGGGGGCGCCGCACTCGCCCGGGTCCTGCGGGTCGGAGCCGAGCAGGGTGCGGACGAGCGGGTGGGCGCAGAAGAGGCCGTCGCGGACGCCGATGCCGTACTCGGCGGAGAGGGCGGCGGCGAAGTGGGAGCTGTTCCAGCCCTCCACCACGAAGGAGATGACGCCGACGCGGGGGGCGTCGTCGCCGAAGAGGGAGAGGACGCGGACCTCGGGGACCTCGGCGAGGCCGGCCCGGACGGTGTCGATGAGGTGCCGCTCGCGGGCGACGAGGGCGTCGAAGCCGGCCTCGGTGAGCGCCTTGCAGGCGGAGGCGATGGAGTAGACGCCGATGACGTTCGGGGAGCCGGCCTCGTGGCGGGCCGCGGTGGTGTGCCACTCGACGTCCACGCCGCCGTCGGCGCGGCGGGCCACGGTACGGGAGGCGCCGCCGCCGGCCAGGTAGGGCTCGGCGGCCCGCAGCCAGTCGGCGCGGCCGGCGAGGACGCCGGAGCCGAAGGGCGCGTACAGCTTGTGCCCGGAGAAGGCGACCCAGTCCACGTCCAGGTCCTTCACCGAGACCGGGTGGTGGGGGGCGAGCTGGGCGGCGTCGAGGACGATCCGGGCGCCGTGCGCGTGGGCGGCGGCGGCCAGTTCGCGCACCGGCCACAGCTCGCCGGTCACGTTGGAGGCGCCGGTGACGCAGACCAGGGCGGGGCCGTAGGGGTCGCGGTCGGCGAGGGCCCGCTCCAGGGTCTCGACGGCCTGGGCGGGGGTGCGCGGGGCGTTGAGGTAGGTGACCCGGGCGTCCTGCCAGGGCAGCAGGGAGGCGTGGTGCTCGGTCTCGAAGACGAAGACCTGGCAGTCGGCGGGGATCACCCGGGCGAGCAGGTTGAGCGAGTCGGTGGTGGAGCGGGTGAAGACGACCTGGTCGCCGTCGCGGCAGTCGAGGAAGGCGGCGACGGTGGCGCGGCTCTGCTCGAAGAGGTCGGTGGAGAGCTGGGAGAGGTAGCCGGCGCCGCGGTGGACGCTGCCGTAGTACGGGGCGTAGGCGGCCACGTCGTCCCAGACCCGCTGGAGGGCGGGGGCGCTGGCCGCGTAGTCGAGGGCCGCGTAGGTGACCTCGCCGCCGGTGACGAGCGGGACGGTGACGTCGCGGCCGAGGACGGGCAGCGGGCCGGTGCAGCAGGCGTCGGAGTCGGCGGTCTCGGCGGCGGTGGCGTTCGGGCGTGCGGACATGGCGGTATCTCCCAGCGGTACGGGCGAGTGGCGTGAAGGACCCGCGGGGCGACGCCGACCGGCGTACCGCACACGGGTGTCGACCTCGACGCACGACGACGGAAGGGGTCGTACGGAGGGGGGAAAAGGGGCCGGAGGCCCTACCGCATTCGCTTGCTCACGAGACCGCTCCCTCGAGGACCAGGACCCCAGGGATGGCGCAGGGGTCCGCGCTTGCCGAGGACCTTGCTGTCCACGGCCTGGTCTTCACCCGGGGCACCCCGCCACGGACGGAGGGTTGCCGGACAGCCAGCCGGGGCTTGAGGGCTGTCACTCATGACCTGTTGCCGAACGTATGCCACCGCTCGCGGTCCGCGCAACCCCGTCCGCATTCCGGAACGGGGTCACGCGGACCGCGCAGCGGACCTCAGGCGTTGCTGGCGGCGATCCAGCGGTCCAGGGCCGCGCGGGCGGCGCCGGAGTCGATCGACTCGGCGGCCCGCTCGATCCCGGCCCGCAGCCGCTCCGCGAGGGTGCCCTCGCCGGGCTCCAGCGCGGTGAGCGCCGCCGCCGCGTTGAGCAGCACCGCGTCCCGCACCGGACCGGTCTCGCCGGCCAGCAGCCGGCGGGCGACGTCGGCGTTGTACGAGGCGTCGGCGCCGCGCAGCGCCTCCAGGGGCGCGTAGTCGATCCCGACGTCCTTCGGGTCGAAGACCTCCTCGCGGACGGAGCCGTCGCGGACCACCCAGACCCGGGAGGTGCCGGTGATGGTCAGCTCGTCCAGGCCGTCGTCGCCGCGGAAGACCAGGGCGGAGTTGCCGCGCTCGGCGAAGACCCCGGCGACGATCGGCGCCATCCTCGGGTCGGCGACGCCGACCGCCTGGGCCTTCACCCGGGCGGGGTTGGTGAGCGGGCCGAGCACGTTGAAGGTGGTGCGGATGCCGAGCTGGCCGCGGGCGGGGGCGACGTGCCGCAGCGAGGGGTGGAACTTCACCGCGAAGCAGATCGTGATGCCGGCCTCCTCGGCGACCTCGGCGACCCGCTGCGGGGTGAGGCCGAGGTTGATGCCGAGCTTCTCCAGGACGTCGGAGGAGCCGGACGCGGAGGACGCGGCCCGGTTGCCGTGCTTGACGACCTTGGTGCCGGTGCCGGCGACGACGATCGAGGCCATCGTGGAGATGTTGACCGTCTTGGCGCCGTCGCCGCCGGTGCCGACGATGTCGACGGCCGGACCGGGCACCTCGATCGTGTTGGCGTGCGCGTACATCGTCCGGACGAGTCCGCTGATCTCCTCGACGGTCTCGCCCTTGGCGCGCAGCGCCACCATGAAGCCGGCGATCTGGGCGTCGGTCGCCTCGCCGCTCATGATCAGGTCCATCGCCCAGGCGGTGTCGTCGGCGGTCAGGTCCCGCCCGTCGAGGAGGCCGTTCAGCAGGACGGGCCAGGAGCGGCCCGCCGTGGTAGGTCCTCCAGCGGGGGTCACAGCGCTCATGGCAGCTCCTGATGATCGTGCGTCGGATACGGGGTCCAGCCTATCCACCCCCGGGTACGGCAAAGAGCCCCGTCCATCGAATGGACGGGGCTCTCGCCGTGGCGACCTACATCAGGAGGTCGGGAAGGGGATCAGTGGTGGCCGTGGCCGCTCTGGATCTCCTTGTACTCCTCCTGGGTGGGCTTGGCGACCTGGTTGTCGTCGCCGTAGTAGCCCTTGTTGAGCTTGACCCGGAGCTTCTCCATCGCGCCGATCTTCCGCTCCACGCCGTTCTCGTCGACGGCCGGCGGCAGCTCGGCGGGCTGGTACTGCTCGTGCGCGGTGAGCTTGTACAGCTCGCCCTGGCTGAGCGGCTCGTGGACCTCGACGAACTCACCGTGCGGCAGGCGCTTGATGATGCCGGACTCGCGCCCGTGCAGCACCTTGTCCTTGTCCCGGCGCTGGAGGCCGAGGCAGATCCGCTTGGTGACGATGAACGCGATGACCGGGCCGAGGAAGAAGAAGATCCGCACGAACCAGGTGATCGAGTTGATCGACAGGTGGAAGTGGGTCGCCCAGAGGTCGTTTCCACCACCGACGAGCATGACCATGTACGCGGTGATCCAGGCGACACCGAAGGCGGTGCGCGTCGGAGCGTTGCGCGGGCGCTGCGCGATGTGGTGCTCGCGCTTGTCGCCGGTGATCCAGGACTCGATGAACGGGTAGACCGCGATCGCGGCGAGGACCGCCGGGAAGATCGCCAGCGGGATCATCACGCCGAGGACCAGCGTGTGGCCCCACAGGTTGATCTCCCAGCCCGGCATGACACGGATCAGACCCTCGGCGAAGCCCATGTACCAGTCGGGCTGGGCGCCGGTGGACACCTGGTCCGGGCGGTACGGGCCGAGCGCCCAGATCGGGTTGATCGAGGCGATCGCCGCGATGATCGCGATCACGCCGAAGACCAGGAAGAAGAAGCCTCCGGCCTTCGCCATGTACACGGGCAGCAGCGGCATGCCGACGACGTTCTTGTTCGTCCGGCCGGGGCCCTCGAAGTGCGTGTGCTTGTGGACGAACACCAGGATCAGGTGCGCGACCACCAGGCCCAGCATGATGCCGGGGAGCAGCAGCACGTGCGCCGAGTAGAACCGGGCCACGAAGTCGCCGCCGGGGAACTCGCCGCCGAAGAGGAACATCGACAGGTAGGTGCCGACGATCGGCACCGACAGGATCGCGCCCTGCATGAAGCGGACACCGGTGCCGGAGAGCAGGTCGTCCGGGAGCGAGTAGCCGGTGAAGCCGGTGAACATGCCCAGGAAGAACAGCAGGAAGCCGAACAGCCAGTTGATCTCACGCGGCTTGCGGAACGCGCCGGTGAAGAAGACGCGCATCATGTGCACGAACATGCCGGCGAGGAAGATCAGCGCCGCCCAGTGGTGGATCTGCCGGATGAGCAGACCACCGCGCACCTCGAAGGAGATGTGCATGGTCGAGTTGAACGCCTCGGACATCAGCTGTCCCTGGAGCGGGACGTACGAGCCGGCGTACTCCACCTCGTTCATCGACGGGTGGAAGAACATCGTCAGGTAGACGCCCGTCAGGATGATGATGAGGAAGCTGTAGAGGCAGATCTCGCCCAGCATGAAGGACCAGTGGTCCGGGAAGATCTTCCGCATGTTGGCCTTGGCCAGCGTGTAGATCCCCAGGCGGCCGTCGGCCCAGTCGGCGACCCGCTCACCGGCGGGGGCCTTCTTCTGCGTGTTGGTCACAGTGCTCATCCGCGCTCCCAGAATGCGGGACCGACGGGCTCGTCGAAGTCGCCGTGCGCTTCGAGGAAGCCCTTGTCGTTCACGCCGATCCGCAGCTGCGGGAGGGCGTGACCGGCCGGGCCGAAGATGACTCGGGCGCCGTCGGACAGGTCGAAGGTGGACTGGTGGCACGGGCAGAGCACGTGGTGCGTCTGCTGCTCGTACAGCGAGATCGGGCAGCCGACGTGGGTGCAGATCTTCGAGAAGGCGACGATGCCCTCGTGCGACCACTCGAGCTCGCGCTTGTCCTTGATGTCCTCCGGCTGGATCCGGACGATCATCAGGGCGGCCTTGGCGATCTCGGTCTGGAAGTTGTGGTCGTGCTCCGAGAGGCCCTCGGGCATCGCGAAGGTCAGCGACCCGACGGCGACGTCCTCGGGACGCAGCGGCTCGTGCGTGTTCATGTTGATGAGCAGCTTGCCCTTGGCCCACAGGGTGGTGCGGAGCTTGCGCTCGGGCAGCGGACCCATGTCACGCAGCAGCATCACGCCGGAGAGCGGCACCAGGGCCAGCGCACCGAAGAGCGTGTTGCGGATGAGCTTGCGGCGGCCGAAGCCGGACTCGGCGGCACCGGCCGCGAAGTCCGCCATGACCTTCGCCTTGACCTCGGGCGACGCCGCCATCGGGTGGCGCTCGTCCGCGATCTCGACGTCGGACATCAGGGTGCGGGCCCAGTGGACCGCGCCCGCGCCGATGAAGAAGAGCGCGAGACCGAGCGTCCAGCCCAGCGCGAAGTTGAGCGCGGACACGTGGCCGAAGGGCCAGATGTACACGTTCTTGTCGACCGGGAAGATCACGTACGAGGCGATGAAGCCGATGGTGGCCAGCATCGACAGCACGAACATGAAGGCGACGGCGCGCTCGGAGCGCCGGGCCGCCTTCTCGTCGATGTCCTGGACACGCGGCTTGTGGGGCGGAAGGCCCGGGTCGGCGAACGGGTTGTCCGCGACCTTCACCGCGCCGTGCGCGGTGTCCTGCCCTGCCGGCAGGTTCTCTTCTGGAATCTCTTGGGTACTCATGACTTCTTGGCCTTAGCGGTGTGGGCCGCGACCCAGATGGCAACTGCGATCAGCGCACCCAGACCGAAGATCCAGGCGAACAGGCCCTCGGAGACGGGGCCGAGGCCACCGAGCGAGAGGCCGCCCGGGCTGGGGGTCTCGTCGCCGTTGACGGCCTGGACGTACGCGATGATGTCCTTCTTCTCCTTCTCCGGCATGGTCGAGTCCGGGAAGGAAGGCATGTTCTGCGGGCCGGTCTGCATGGCCTCGTAGAGGTGCTTCGGGCTGACGCCCTCGAGGGTCGGGGCGTACTTGCCGTGGGTCAGCGCGCCGCCCTCACCGGTGAAGTTGTGGCACTGCGCGCAGTTGGTGCGGAACAGCTCGCCACCCTTGGCGATGTCGGCGCCCTCGGGGCTGTACTCGCCTTCCTTGGGCGTGATCGGGCCGGCACCGAGGGAGGCGACGTACGCCGCGAGCTGATCGATCTCAGCCTGCGTGTAGATGACCTTCTTCCTCGGGACCTGGGCACCCGGCTGCTGCGCCGGCATACGGCCGGTGCCGACCTGGAAGTCGACGGCCGCGGAGCCGACGCCGACCAGGGACGGGCCGTCAGTGGTGCCCTGACCGCCGGTTCCGTGGCAGCTGGCGCAGCCGACGGAGTAGAGCTTCTTGCCCTCCTCGATGGCGAGGGACTGGGCGGTTTCATCGGCCTTCGCCGTGCCCGCGGGCGCGAACGCGGCGTACAGCCCCCCCGTGGCCGCCAGCGCGAGAAGTAGGACGACGACCGCCGCCAGCGGATGGCGTCGTCGTGCGGAGAGCTTTTTCACGGATTACCCCGGTGTCAGGATCTTCTGCGTCGATGCTTGCTGGATGTCGGTCCGCCGCGACGGGCGGTGACCGACTACTTGATCATGTAGATCGTGGCGAAGAGGCCGATCCAGACGACATCGACGAAGTGCCAGTAGTAGGACACGACGATGGCGGCGGTTGCCTGCTCGTGAGTGAACCTCTTGGCGGCGTAGGTCCGGCCGAGGACCAGCAGGAAGGCGATGAGACCGCCCGTCACGTGCAGGCCGTGGAAGCCGGTGGTCAGGTAGAACACCGTGCCGTACGGGTCCGACGAGAGCGAGAGGCCCTCGTGCTTGACCAGCTCGGTGTACTCCAGGACCTGGCCGCCGATGAAGATCGCACCCATCACGAACGTGATGATGAACCACGTCCGGAGCTTCTTCACGTCGCCCCGCTCGGCGGCGAAGACACCGAGCTGGCAGGTCAGGGAGGAGAGCACCAGGATCGTGGTGTTGGTCGCCGAGAACGGGAAGTTCAAGGCCGCAGCCTTTTCCGCCCAGAAGTCGGGACCGGTCACCGATCGCAGGGTGAAGTACATCGCGAAGAGGGCCGCGAAGAACATCAGCTCGGAACTCAGCCAGATGATGGTTCCGACGCTGGTGAGGTTCGGTCGATTGACCGACGGGTGCGCGTGCCCGGTTTCTACTGTCGTTACTGTCGCCACGACCGACATTATGTCGGTCGCTTATCCCGCCCTCACTCCGGGGGGTGCCGTTCGGAGTGTCAGAGGGGTGTGTCCTGCCCGAACGGCCCATCCCGCGGCCCTCCCGACACCCTTCGAACAGGTGTTGAACGGGTGTTGACGGGGTGTGGAGCGGAGTAGCATCCCGCGCACCGGTCGAGGACGACCGGCCCGCCTTCCGGACGGAGGAACGATGCAGTCGAGTGCCACGGTCCTGGTCTACAGCGACGACGCGAACACCCGGGAGCAGGTCCGGCTCGCCGCCGGGCGGCGGCCCGCGGCGGACGTGCCCCCGGTGGAGTTCGTGGAGTGCGCCACGCTCCCGGCCGTGCTGAAGCGGCTCGACGAGGGCGGGATCGACGTCTGCGTGCTGGACGGCGAGGCCGTCCCGGCGGGCGGCATGGGCGTCTGCCGGCAGATCAAGGACGAGGTCTTCCACTGCCCGCCGGTGCTGCTGCTGATCGGCCGCCCGCAGGACGCCTGGCTGGCCACCTGGAGCCGCGCGGACGCCGCGGTCACCCTTCCGGTGGAACCGGTCGAGTTCGCGGCGTCCCTGGCGGCCCTGCTGCGCTCCCGCCTCTCGATCGACGCGTGACCCCTGCCGGGCCGGGCGAGTGAGCCGAAGGGGCGCGACGGTGTCGAGACGGTGAGCGCGCGCAGGCCCGACGAAGGAGGGCCGAGCACGGTCGCCGTCCCGACACCGTCACCCGGCGCCCCGGAGGCGAACCGAGCCCCTAAAGAGACGGCCGCAGGCGGGCCTTGGCGTCTTCGGTGGCCGTGGGGTCGCCCTTCTCGGCCACCAGGGCGCTGCCCCGGCGCCACTTGTCCCAGGACAGGTTCCAGTCGCCGAAGCCGTTGCCGAAGGGGTCCATCGTGTCGCCGTAGCTGTTGACGGTCTTGACGATGTCGCCGGGGCGGACGGTCTCGTAGAACCAGGCGGCGTTGCCGGTGGACATGCCGACGCAGCCGTGGCTGACGTTGGCGACGCCCTGGGAGCCGACGGACCAGGGGGCGGCGTGCACGTACTCGCCGCTCCAGGTGACCCGGGTGGCGTAGTACACGGGCAGGTCGTACGACTCCGAGCTGCCCTCGGAGATGCCGATGCTGGTGCCGCGCATCCGGACGTAGTACTCCTTGCCGAGCACCACTTTGATCCCGTTTCGGGTGGAGAAGCCCGGTTTCCCGGTGGTCACGGGAATGGTGTTGATCACTTCTCCGTTGCGCCGCACCGTCATGTAGTGGGACCCGGCGTCCGCGACGGCCTCGATCCGGTCGCCGATCTTCAGCCGGAGCGGCTTGGACGGGCCGCCGTAGAGCTTGTCGCCGACGCGCAGGCCGTCGAGGTTGCCGGTGACGGAGACGAGCGTGCCGGCCGGCCAGTAGTCCTTGGGCCGGAAGTGCAGCTTCTTGTCGTCCACCCAGTACCAGGAGCCCTCGACGGCGGGCGTGGAGCGGACCTTGAGGGCCCGTTCGACGACGGCGCGCGCCGCCCGGTCCTTGACGGGGAGGCTGAGGTCGGCGGTGATCGGCTGCCCGACGCCGTACGTGCCCGCCTCCGGCCCGAAGGTGACGGTCAGGGCCCTTTTGGCCGGGGCCGTCTCGAACGTGTACGTACGGGCGCCTGGGGCCCCGTCCTCGTCCTCCGCGGCCACTCTGACGGTGTAACGGGTTCCGGCGGCCAGGGAGGCCGTGGAGCGCCAGGTGCGCCCGTCCGCGGTCAGTTCGCCCGCCAGGTGCCGGCCCGCCGCGTCGGTGGCGGTGACGTCGGTGATCCGGCCGTCGTCGCCCTTGGCGGTGATCTCCAGCGGCTTCGTGGGGTCCAGCCGGGTGCCGTCGGCGGCCGCGAAGGCGATCTGGTCGGCCGCGTCGTACGGGCTCGCCGACAGCGGGTGCCCGTCCGGGCCCGCGCACGCCGTCGCGCCCGCGGTGACGGTGAGGGCCAGGAGGGTGCAGCTCAGAACAGTCCGAATGCGCGGCGTGTCGTTCATGACCTCACGCTAAGGACAGTTCCGCGGGCGGGCGCGCCGAGCGCGGCAAAAGAGGGGCCCGGCCGCTTCGCGTACGAAGTGACCGGGCCCCTCGGGGTGTTACGGGGTGCTGCTACTGGTTCTGGTTCTCACCGCGGTAGAACTCGAAGACCCAGCCCCAGATGCCGACGAGGATCAGCGGGGCGGAGAAGTACATGATCCACCAGCCCATCGCGATCGAGAGGAACGCGAGGGCGCCGCCGAGGGCCAGCGAGAGCGGCTGCCAGCTGTGGGGGGCGAAGAAGCCCACCTCGCCGGCCTCGTCCGCGACGTCGGCCTCCTTGTCGTCCTGCGCCATCGCGTCGACCCGCTTGGCCGTGAAGGCCAGGTAGTAGCCGATCATGATGGCCAGGCCGAAGGCCAGGAAGAGCGCCGTCGTGCCGACCGGCTCCTTGGACCAGACGCCGTAGAGGATCGCCATGGCAAGGATGAAGACGCTCAGCCAGATGAACATCTTGCCCTGGATCTTCACTTGCCGGCCTCCTTGCTGCCCGTGAGGGCCGCGGCCTCGTGCGGCTTGTTCTCCAGCTGGTCGACAGCCGCGATCTCAGGGTGGTGCAGGTCGAACGCCGGGGATTCCGAACGGATCCGCGGCAGGGTGAGGAAGTTGTGCCGCGGCGGCGGGCAGGACGTCGCCCACTCGAGCGAACGGCCGTAGCCCCACGGGTCGTCGACCTCGATCTTCTTGCCGTACTTGGCGGTCTTCCACACGTTGTACATGAAGGGAAGCATCGACAGGCCGAGCAGGAAGGAGGAGATCGTCGAGATCGTGTTCAGCGCGGTGAAGCCGTCGGCGTCCAGGTAGTCCGCGTAACGACGCGGCATGCCCTCGGCACCGAGCCAGTGCTGCACCAGGAAGGTGCCGTGGAAGCCCACGAACAGCGTCCAGAACGTGATCTTGCCGAGGCGCTCGTCGAGCATCTTGCCGGTGAACTTCGGCCACCAGAAGTGGAAGCCGGAGAACATCGCGAAGACGACGGTGCCGAAGATGACGTAGTGGAAGTGCGCCACGACGAAGTACGAGTCGGAGACGTGGAAGTCCATCGGGGGCGAGGCCAGGATGACGCCGGTCAGACCACCGAAGGTGAAGGTGATCAGGAAGCCGACGGCCCAGAGCATCGGGGTCTCGAAGGACAGCGAGCCCTTCCACATCGTTCCGATCCAGTTGAAGAACTTCACGCCGGTCGGTACGGCGATGAGGAACGTCATGAAGGAGAAGAACGGGAGGAGCACGCCACCGGTGACGTACATGTGGTGCGCCCACACGGTCACGGACAGACCGGCGATCGCGATGGTCGCGGCCACCAGACCGATGTAGCCGAACATCGGCTTGCGGCTGAAGACCGGGATGACCTCGGAGATGATGCCGAAGAACGGCAGGGCGATGATGTACACCTCTGGGTGTCCGAAGAACCAGAAGAGGTGCTGCCAGAGCAGTGCGCCGCCGTTGGCCGCGTCGAAGACGTGGGCACCGAACTTGCGGTCCGCCTCAAGGGCGAAGAGCGCCGCCGCCAGGACCGGGAAGGCGAGCAGGACCAGGACACCGGTCAGCAGCACGTTCCAGGTGAAGATCGGCATGCGGAACATCGTCATGCCCGGAGCGCGCATGCAGATGATCGTGGTGATGAAGTTGACCGAACCGAGGATCGTGCCGAAGCCGGAGAAGGCCAGACCCATGATCCACATGTCGGCGCCGACACCCGGCGAGCGGACGGCGTCCGACAGCGGGGAGTAGGCGAACCAGCCGAAGTCGGCCGCACCCTGCGGGGTGAGGAAGCCGGCCACCGCGATGATCGAGCCGAAGAGGTACAGCCAGTACGCGAACATGTTCAGCCGCGGGAACGCCACGTCGGGCGCGCCGATCTGCAGCGGCATGATCCAGTTGGCGAATCCGGCGAACAGCGGCGTCGCGAACATCAGCAGCATGATCGTGCCGTGCATCGTGAACGCCTGGTTGAACTGCTCGTTCGACATGATCTGCGTGCCCGGACGGGCCAGCTCGGCGCGCATGAAGAGCGCCATCAGGCCGCCGATGATGAAGAACACGAACGAGGTGACCAGGTACATCGTACCGATGGTCTTGTGGTCGGTGGTGGTCAGCCACTTCACCACCACATTGCCGGGCTGCTTGCGGCGGACGGGCAGCTCGTTCTCGTACGAGTCCTCAGCCGCGGCACCCTTGGTTTCGTTGGGGATGCTCACAGTTGGTTCTTCTCCGCGTTCCTGGCCGGGTCCGTCTGCTCGATGCCGGACGGGATGTAGCCGGTCTGGCCCTTCTCAGCCAGCTCCTTCAGGTGCGCCTGGTAGCGCTCCGGGGAGACGACCTTGACGTTGAAGAGCATCCGGGAGTGGTCGACACCGCACAGCTCGGCGCACTTGCCGAGGAAGGTGCCCTCCTGGGTCGCGGTGACCTCGAAGGCGTTGGTGTGACCCGGGATGACGTCCTGCTTGAACAGGAAGGGAACCACCCAGAAGGAGTGGATGACATCGCGCGAGGTCAGGACGAACCGGACCTTCTCGCCCTTCGGCAGCCACAGGGTCGGGCCCGGGTTGCCGGTCTGCGGGTTCCGGTCGCCGGGGATGCCGGCGTCGTACACGCCGCCCGCGTTCTCCGGGAACGCGTCGATGTACTTGTCCGGGATCGACGCGAGGTTCTTGTCCTTCTTCGCGTCACCCTCGACGCCGGGGACGTCCTCGATGTAGTTGAAGCCCCAGCTCCACTGGTAGCCGACCACGTTGATGGTGTGGGCCGGCTTCGGGGAGAGCTCCAGGAGCTTCGACTCGTCGCGCGCGGTGAAGTAGAAGAGCACCGAGACGATGATGAGGGGGGTGACCGTGTACAGCGCCTCGATGGGCATGTTGTAGCGGGTCTGCGGAGGTACCTCGACCTTGGTCCTGCTGCGCCGGTGGAAGATGGTCGCCCACAGGATGAGGCCCCACACCAGGATGCCGGTGAGGAGCGCGGCGGCCCAGGAGCCCTGCCACAGGGAGAGGATCCGAGGCGCCTCTTCCGTGACGGGGGTGGGCATGCCAAGGCGGGGGAAGTCTTCCCAGTTGTACGAGCAGCCGGTGGCTGTCGCCAGGATCAGGCCCGCAGTCAGCACCTGCGGCAGCTTCCGCCGCATCGGGCGCCGCGACGAGCGGTCGGAGCCGTTGGGACTCACGTAGCGCCTTCCCGAGAGTCTCGGCCCGCGTTTGGTCGGCCACGGCCGTCCGTCTCGCTGGTCGGTCGCCGCCCCGGCCGCGGGCAGGGGTTTGGATGTTTATGCGGACCAAACCCTACTGGACGCTATTTGGGGTCGCGCGGGGAGGGTGCCCAACGCGCCGTCCGAGTCCCCGAAGGGGTGGACCCTGGGGTTCCGGAGAGTCGCCGGAAGCGCCCGTTCGGGGGTCTGGCGGCCGGTGCGGGCGGGGATCTGACGAGCGCTCACCCGCGGGCGAGGGCGCCGCGCGCCGCCCCGCGCGGACGGGGGCCTACCGTGGGTGGATGCCGTACTTCGACGCCGCGTCCGCCGCTCCCCTCCACCCCGTCGCCCGTCAGGCGCTGCTCGCCGCCCTCGACGAGGGGTGGGCCGACCCGGCCCGGCTCTACCGGGAGGGGCGGCGGGCCCGGCGGCTGCTCGACGCGGCGCGGGAGGCGGCCGCGGAGGCGGTGGGCTGTCGCCCCGACGAACTCGTCTTCACTCCTTCGGGGACGCGCGCGGTCCACTCGGGCGTGTCGGGGGCGCTCGCCGGGCGCCGGCGGGTCGGCGACCGGCTGGTCGTCTCCGCCGTCGAGCACTCCTCGGTGCTGCACGCGGGCGAGGCGCACGCGGCGGCCGGCGGGACGGTGACGGAGGTTCCGGTCGGCCGGACCGGCGCGGTGGACCCGGAGGTCTTCGCGGCCGCGCTCGGCGAGGGGACCGCGCGCGATGGGGGGACCGGGCTCGGTGGGGGGACCGCGCTCGCCTGCCTCCAGTCGGCCAACCACGAGGTGGGCACCGAGCAGCCGGTGGCCGAGGTCGCGGCGGCCTGCCGGGCGGCCGGGGTGCCGCTGCTCGTGGACGCGGCCCAGTCGCTGGGCTGGGGGCCGGTGCCGGAGGGCTGGTCGCTGCTGACGGCGAGCGCGCACAAGTGGGGCGGGCCGGCGGGGGTCGGGCTGCTCGCGGTACGGAAGGGGGTGCGGTTCGCGCCGCAAGGCCCGTCCGACGAGCGGGAGTCGGGCCGCGCGCCCGGCTTCGAGAACCTGCCGGCGATCGTCGCGGCGGCGGCCTCGCTGCGGGCGGTACGGGCCGAGGCGGCGACGGAGGGCGCCCGGCTGCGGGGCCTCGTGGACCGGATCCGGGCGCGGGTGCCGGAGCTGGTGCCGGACGTGGAGGTGGTGGGCGATCCGGTGCGACGACTCCCCCACGTCGTCACCTTCTCCTGTCTGTACGTCGACGGGGAGACGCTGCTGTCGGAGCTGGACCGGGAGGGATTCTCCGTTTCGTCCGGTTCGTCGTGCACCAGCTCGACGCTGACGCCCAGCCATGTGCTGCGCGCGATGGGGGTGCTGAGCGAGGGGAACGTCCGCGTCTCCCTGCCGGCCGGCACGGAGTCCGCGGACGTCGACCGCTTCCTGGCGGTGCTGCCGGGGGTCGTGGCGACGGTACGGGACCGGCTGGGCGCGCCCGCCGCGCCCTCCCCCGCGCCGGACGGGGACGACCTGGTGGTCGACGCGCGCGGGAAGCGGTGCCCGATCCCGGTCATCGAGCTGGCGAAGGTCTTCGGGTCGGTGCGGGTGGGGGGGACGGTGACGGTGCTGTCCGACGACGAGGCGGCGCGGCTGGACATTCCGGCGTGGTGCGAGATGCGCGGCCAGCAGTACGTGGGCGAGTCCCCCGCGCCCGAAGGCGGCCACGCCTACGTGATCCGCCGCACGTCGTAACCCCACCGCGCGCCGCGCCCGGCCGGGACGCCGCCGCTCCGTTGCGGGCTGCGCCCGGCGGGGGGCGGTGCGGGCGGGCCGCGCCGTTTCGTTGCGGGCTGCGCCCGCGCCGCTCCGTTGTGGGCAATCGTTCCGCTGGGGCGGAACGGGTGGGCACAACGT